>NZ_VIDT01000049.1 GCF_006519715.1 Ideonella azotifigens | reverse complement strand
AGACCCGGCGTTGTTCCTCGCGCCGCTGGTGCACGCATTCGGCTGGGCCTGGGACGACTGGCAGCGCCTGGGCCAGGGCACGGTGGTGGGCCACCTGCTGGAATGCGCCGGCCAGGTGACCGGCGGCTACTTTGCCGACCCTGGCTTCAAGGACGTGCCGGACCTGGCGCGCCTGGGCTTCCCGATGGGCGAGGTCAGCGAAGACGGCGGCCTGGTCGTCACCAAGCTGGCCGCGGCTGGCGGCTGCGTGACCGAGGCCACCTGCAAGGAGCAGTTGCTCTACGAAATCCACGACCCGCAGCGCTACCTGCAGCCGGACGTGGTGGCGGACTTCTCCGAGGTGACGGTGCAGCAGCTCGGCCCGGACCGGGTGCAGGTGAGCGGTGGCCGTGGCGCACCGCGCAGCGGGCTGCTGAAGGTCTCGGTCGGCTACCACGACGGTTTTGTCGGCGAGGGCCAGATCGCCTATGCCGGACCTGGCGCCTTGGCCCGAGCGCAGTTGGCGCAGGCCATCGTCGAAGAGCGGCTGGCGCTGACTGGCGTGGCGCTGCGCGAGCTGCGCTGCGAGCTGATCGGCGTGAACGCGCTGCATGGCGCGGCTTCGCCCCCGTCCGCCGCCGAGCCCTACGAAGTGCGGCTTCGCGTGGCCGCACGAACCGACACGCTGGCTGAAGCGGTGCGCGTGGGCAACGAGGTCGAGACGCTGTACACCAACGGCCCGGCCGGCGGCGGCGGGGCCAGCAAGTCGGCCCGCGAGATCGTCGCGGTGCAGTCGGTGCTGCTGCCCGAGTCCGCGGTGTCGCTGCAAGTCCACCTGATGGAGGCCTGATGCCGAATCCCACGATTGCGCTGCGCACGCTGGCCCACTCGCGCACCGGCGACAAGGGCGACACGTCCAACATTTCACTGATCGCCTACGATCCGGCCCACTTCGCGCACCTGTGCCAGCACGTCAGCGCCGAGGCCGTGAAGGCCCACTTTGCCGGCCTGGTGCTCGGCGAGGTGCGGCGTTACGAGCTGCCGCAACTCGGTGCGCTGAACTTCGTGCTCGAAGGCGCGCTGGGTGGCGGCGTGACGCGTTCACTGGCGCTGGACGCGCACGGCAAGTCGCTCAGCTCGGCCTTGCTGGCACTGGAAATTCCCGAGCCCTGAACCTTTCGGTGCCCTCATTTCAAAACCAACAGGAGACAAGCCCATGCCACATTTCTCTCAACCGACCTTGCGTCGCCAGCTGCTCGCCGCCTTGTTGACCGCCGCGCTGCCGCTGGTGAGCGCCGCCCAGTCCGGCTTCCCCGAGCGGCCCATCACCTTCGTGGTGCCCTTTGCCGCCGGCAGCGCCACCGACCAGCTGGCCCGCGCGCTGGGCAATGCCGTGAGCGAGCAGACCAAACAGGCCGTGGTGGTGGACAACAAGGCTGGCGCCAGCGGCATGCTGGCCGCGCAAAGCGTGGCCCGCGCACAGCCGGACGGCTACACCGTGCTGATTGCGACCAACACCACGCAGGCCGCCAACGAGCACCTGTTCAAGAAGCTGCCCTACGACCCGGTGAAGGACTTCGCGCCCGTCACCGGCCTGGCCAAGGGCGGGCAGGTGCTGGTGGTGCGCAGCGATTCGCCGTACAAGACCGCCGCAGAGCTGGTGGCCGCCGCGCGCAAGCAGCCCGGCAAGCTGAGCTTTGCCAGCGGCAGCGCGTCCAGCCGCGTGGCCGGCGAGATGTTCAGGCAGCTCACCGGCACCGACATCCTGCACGTGCCCTACAAGAGCAACCCGAATGCGCTGACCGACCTGATCGGCGGCCAGGTCGACTTCATGATCCCCGACACGGCCACCGGCGTGCCGCAGATCAAGGGCGGCAAGCTGCGCGCGCTGGGCGTGTCCACCACCCAGCGCATCGCGCTGCTGGCCGACGTGCCCACGCTGGACGAGGCGGGGGTGAAGGGCTACGACATGAGCTACTGGTTCGCCGCCTACCTGCCGGCGCATACCCCGCCGGCCATCGTCGCGCGGGTGCACGAGCTGTTGCTCAACGCCACGCGCAGCGCCGGCGTGAAGAGCTTCAACGACAGCACCGGCACGACGGCCTGGACCTCCACGCCCGAAGAGCTTGGCCGCTTCCAGGCCAGCGAATCGCTGAAGTGGGGCAAGGTGATCAAGGCCGCGGGCATCGAACCGGAGTGACGCTGCTTTGATCAGCCATGCCGGCGGCTCGGGAACCGCGGCTTGCCGAGCAGGCGCGGCGTCATCTGCAGACAATCGTTCGCAACGCGCCTGCCTGTCCCGGCGCCACTCGGCTTGACGACGACGCATGGCCCCGACAACCGACCTCACACCCGAACCTTTTTCCCTGCGCGGCATCGCCGTCTCGGCCTTCGGTCCCTCGCTGCTCTTCGGCATTGGCGAAGGTGCCATTCTCCCGGTCATCCCGCTGACTGCCCGAGACCTCGGTGCCTCGGTCGCGCAGGCCGCGTTGATGGTCACGCTGATCGGCATCGGCTCGATGGTCAGCAACATCCCGGCCTCGCTGATCACGCTGCACCGCGGTGAGCGCTGGGCCATCGTCGCCGCGGCCGTGTGGTGCGCGCTGGCGATGGCGCTGTCCGCCTGGACCGATCACCTCGGCCTGTTTGCGCTGGGCTGCTTCATGATCGGCATGTCGCAGGCCGTCTTCAGCCTGGCGCGGCAGAGCTACCTGACCGAAGCCGTGCCGCCCGAGTTCCGCGCGCGCGCCATGTCCACGCTGGGCGGCGCGATGCGCGTGGGCCTGTTCATCGGCCCGTTCATCGCGGCCTTGGTCATCCATCACTTCGGGCTGACGGGGGCTTACGGCGTGGGCATCGGCGCATTGATCGTGGCCGCGGGCGTTGCCGCGCGCATCCCGGACCTGGTGCCGGCTGCCAATGAAACACAGCCTCACGCTGTCGCTGCGTCTATCACCGCCAAGCCCTCGTTCCGGTCCATCCTGCGGGACCACCACCGCCTCTTCGTCACGCTGGGCATCGGCGTGCTGCTGGTCAGCGCAGTGCGCGCCACGCGGCAGGCGGTGATCCCGCTGTGGGCCGATCACATCGGCCTCGCGCCTTCGGTGGCCGCGCTGATCTACGGCGTGGCCGGCGGCGTGGAGATGCTGGTGTTCTACCCCGCCGGCAAGGTCATGGACCAGAAAGGCCGCCGCTGGGTGGCCGTGCCTTCGATGATCACCATGGGCATCCCGCTGCTGCTGATGCCCTTCACCCATGGCGCCGCCACGCTGCTGCTCGCCGCCTCGTTGATCGGCTTTGGCAACGGCATCGGCTCCGGCATGGTGATGACCCTCGGCGCCGACCATTCCCCCCGCACTGGCCGCGCCCACTTCCTCGGCGTCTGGCGCCTGATGTCCGACATCGGCTCGTCCTGCGGGCCGACGCTGCTGTCCTTCCTGGCGGCGACCTTGTCGCTCGGCGCAGGCATTGCCGCGACCGGGCTCATCGCGTTTGCCGCGGCGGCGCAGCTGGCGTACTGGATTCCGCGGGCGCACGCGGCGCGGCAGGCGAGGCAGCGGGTGCGCTGACGCCGCCGTTTTCCCTTGACCCGAAACCAGGAGCTTGCCGTGCCTTACCTGCAACTGGACGTCAACGACCACTATCCGACCGCCGTCAAGCAACGGCTTGCCGAAAGCATGTGCCGCACCTACGCCGAGATGATGTCGGTGGACATCCGGCGCATCAGCATCGCGGTGCGTGAACTCGGCGAGGGTGGGCTGTGGCGCATGCCCGACCCGGACGCGCCACCCGTGCCCGTCTCGCTGATGATGCTGGACATCCGCCAGGGACGATCACCCGAGTTGCGGATGGCACTTGCCAAGGCGCTGTGTGCCCACTGCATCGAACAGCTCGGCCTGCGCGAGGACCGGCTCAACGTCGAATTCACGCAGCACACTGGCGACGAGATGTACCACCCGACGCTGGGCGGCTACAGCCCGGACTGGACGCCCGACGAGGCTTGAGCGCGCCGTACCACCATTGTTCATCCATCCTCCGTCCATCCCGAGGGCATCGACATGAGACCCGTCTGTTCCCACACCGCCGGCATCCTGCGGGTGGTTCCCAGCGCGCTGGGCTGCGAAGACTGCCTGAAGACGGGCAGCGAATGGGTGCATCTGCGCCTGTGCCGACATTGCGGCCACGTTGGCTGTTGCGACGATTCGCCGCATCGTCACGCGACTGCCCACTTCCATGCCACGGGTCACCCGATCATCGAAGGCTATGACCCGCCAGAAGGCTGGGGCTGGTGCTATGTGGACCGGCTGGTACTCGATCTCGGCGAAAACACGACGCCACAGAACGGGCCGATTCCGCGCTACGTCTGACCCGCGCGGGTCGGGCAGTGCGGCAGCCGCAGGCGCTGCCGGTCCCTCGAACGGTCGCCGAGGTTCACTCGCCCCGCTTCGCTGCCATCGCCTTGCCCACCTCGTTCATGCCCTGAGCCGCGCCGCTGCCCGGCACCTGCTCGCTGTCCCGCTCGCTGACCTCTGCCCAGGCCGCGGCAAGTTGCTCCGGCACGTCGTCGCCGATGCCCAGGTGCAGGCCTTGGGTGAGGGTGATGTGGGCGGCTTCGAAGGTGCCGGCGCCGGCGCAGGCGATGGCGCGGTTGGGGGCGTCCTGGCTGATCAGCCAGAGCAGGGCGGGGGTCACGGCTTCGGGCTTCAGGGCTTCGAGCACGGAGGCCGGCATCAGGCCTTCGGTCATGCGGGTGGCAGCGGTGGGGGCCATGCAGTTGACGCGGATGTCGAACTTCGCGCCTTCGAGCGAGAGCGTCTGCATCAGCCCCACCAGCGCCATCTTGGCGGCGCCGTAGTTGCTCTGGCCGAAGTTGCCGTAGAGACCGCTGGACGAGGTGGTCAGCGCGATGCGGCCGTACTGCTGGGCCTGCATCAGCGGCCACACGGCCTTGCAGCAATGCACGGCGCCCATCAGGTGCACGTCCAGCACCAGGCGGAAGTCTTCCAGCGTCATCTTGGCGAAGCTCTTGTCGCGCAGGATGCCGGCGTTGTTGACCAGGATGTCGACGCGGCCCCAGGTCTGTTGCGCTTCGTCCACCATGGCCTGCACGGCCGCCATGTCGGTCACCGAGGCCGAGTTGGCGATGGCCTGGCCGCCCGCCGCAATGATCTCGTCGACCACCGGCTGTGCGTTGCCCAAATCGTTGACCACCACCTTGGCGCCCCGCGCGGCCAGGGCCAGCGCGTGGCAACGGCCCAGGCCGCCACCGGCGCCAGTGACGATGGCGACGCGGTCGTTGAATGTGAGGCTCATGACTGCCCCTCGTCCAACGAATACGTCGGCCGATCCCCCGAGGGGATGCGGGCCGGCTTGGGAGCGGCCCGGCGCTCGGCCCGCGTGACATGGCCAGGGTGTCTCATGCATGTTCCTTCTGGACTGCCGCGGCGCCAAACGGCCGCGCACGCACTTTACCGGCCCCGCCGCTCCGGAAGCTTCAGCCGGCTTCGCCGAAGGTCTCGGTGTCGACCTCCGCCTGCGAGCCGGCGTTGTAGCGCCCGCCCTGCACGCTGGCCACGTTGACGATCTCGTCCAGGCGTGCCATCTGCTGTTCGCTGAGTTGCACGCTGGTGGCGCCCAGGTCTTCGTCCAGGTGGGCGATCTGCGTGGTGCCGGGGATGGGTATCACATGTTCGCCGCGCTGCAGTAGCCAGGCCAGTGAGAGCTGGGCCAGCGAGCAGTCGGCTTCGTCCGCAATCGCCTGCAGCGCGGGCAGCAGCGTCAGGTTGGCCGCATAGGCCTCGGGCGCGAAGCGCGGCATGCTGCGGCGCAGGTCTGTGGGGACCAAAGCACTCACGTCCTTCAAGGTGCCCGGCAGGAACCCGCGCGCCAGCGGGCTGAAGGCGACGAAGGCCGTGCCCAGCTCGCGGCAAGCGTCCAGCACGGCGATCTCGGGGTTGCGGGTCCACAGCGAATACTCGGTCTGCACCGCGGTGATGGGGTGCACCGCATGCGCGCGCCGCAGCGTGCCGGCCGAGACTTCGCTCAAGCCCAGGCAACGCACCTTGCCCTCTTTCACCAGCTCGGCCATCGCGCCAACCGAGTCCTCGATCGGCACCTTCTTGTCCCAGCGGTGCAGGTAGAACAGGTCGATCACGTCGGTGCGCAGGCGGCGCAGGCTGGCCTCGCAGCTGGCCTTGATCGTGGCCGGGCGGCCGTCCAGCACGCGCTTGAGCTTGCCGTCTTCACCGGGCACGCCATGCAGCCCGCACTTGCTGGCCAGCGTGAAGCGGCTGCGGTGCGGGCTCAGTACCTTGCCCACCAGTTCCTCGTTGGCGCCGAAGCCGTAGAGTGCGGCAGTGTCGAACAGCGTCACGCCGCGGTCCAGCGCATGCAGCAGCAACTGCTCGGCCTGCGCCAAGGCGGGCGGCTGGCCGTAGGCATGGCTGAGGTTCATGCAGCCCAGGCCGATGGCGCTGACTTGGAATGGGCCGAGGGAGCGGGTGGGAAGCATGGTGACGGTCCTTGGCGAGATGGCTCAGCAGCGAGTCTAGCCACCCCGCGCGCATGGCGGAGCGCTGTAGAGTGAAGCCCCTGAAGGAGCGACACCATGAGCGACTGGAACCCCGCGCTGTACACCCGCTTTGAAGAAGAGCGTACCCGGCCCGCGGCCGAACTGCTGGCGCGCGTGCCGCTGGCCTCGGCCGGCAGCGTGGTCGACCTGGGCTGCGGCCCGGGCAACTCCACCGAACTGCTGGTGCGGCGCTTTGCCGGTGCGAAGGTCATTGGCATGGACAGCTCGCCTGCCATGCTGGTCAGCGCCCGCGAGCGCCTGCCCGGCGTGCTGTTCGAGCAGGGCGACATCGCCACCTGGTCACCCCCTGCGCCGGTGGACCTGCTGTACGCCAACGCTTCGCTGCAATGGCTGCCCGGCCACGAGCAACTGGTGCCGCGCCTGCTGTCGCTGCTGGCACCTGGTGGCGCGCTGGCGATTCAGATGCCGGACAACCTGGACCAGCCCAGCCACGTGTCCATGCGCGAGACCGCCGCCGAGCCGCGCTTTGCTGCAAGCATCGGCGACGCCGGCCAGGTGCGAGCCCGCATCCTGCCGGCTGAGCAGTACCACGACCTGCTGTCCCGCGAGGCCGAGGTCGACGTCTGGCGCACCACCTATTACCACCCGATGGCCGACGCCGCCGCCATCGTGCAATGGCTGCGCGCGACCGGCCTGAAACCTTTCCTCGAACCGCTGAGCCCGGCGCTGCAGGCCGAGTTCCTGGCTGCCTACCAGGCCCGCATCGAAGCAGCCTACCCGCAGCGCGCCGACGGCCAGCGCCTGCTGGCCTTCCCGCGGCTGTTCATCGTGGCACGCAAGAAGGCCTGAACCTAAAGCGCCTTGATCAGCTGCAGGCAGGGGTTGCGCGGGTGCCAGAGGTCGGGGAACACCTCCAGCGGCAGATAACCCACCCGTTCGTAGAAGGCCCGCGTCTCGGCGTAGGCCAGGCTGGGGTGTCCGGCTGCAATCGTCTTGACCTGCATGAAGCGCGCGCCACGCGTCTTCGCCCAAGCCTCTGAAGCCTGCATCAGGGCCAGCCCGCAGCCACTGCGCCGCCGGTCTGCATGCACCGCCAGGCAGTGCACCTCGAATGACGACGGGAAGTGCTCGCGCAGCGTGATGAACCCGAACGCTGGCCCGTCCGTGTCCTGCGCCACCCAGGTCGGGTGCAGGACCGAGTCCCGCACGTATTCGAGCAGAGACTCTTCGATGCCGAACCAGTCCGGCAGGCTGCGCAGGATGGCTTCGCACCGTGACGACACGTCGCCTTGTGACAGCGTGATGTTCATGGCGCCATCAGCGCCCGCATGACGTGCTGGTGATGGGCCAGGAAGTCGCGGGTGATCTTGAAGTGTTCGGTGTCTTCGTAGGCGACCTGGGCAATGCCTTTGCCCGAGCCGTTTTCACCGACGAAAAACGTGACCTTGGGGTGCAGGTCCAGGCTGTCGAAGGAGCGGATGGCCGGCAGCGAAAACGGGTAGCGAGCGAAGGACTCGACCTTGTCGCGAAGCAAGGTGATGCGCTGGATGTACTGGCTGGAAATCACGGACATGGCGGTTTCCGGGTTCGGGTGAATCCATTCTGACGGATGCGCCCGATGGAAGCTTTCCATCGGTCCCGGCTGCAGTTCACGCGGCCGAACCCGTCATTCGTCGCAGCGCGCTGGCAGCCATGGGTGGCGTTTCCTAAAGTGCATCCATCGACAACGGATTTGCACCGCTTCAGGAGCCCACCATGACCGCCACTTTCAACACCGCTCGCGCTGTCTCTGCCACGACCCAGTCGGGCGTTGAGCGGGTGGGTTTTGCGGGGCTGGCGCTGGTGATGACGTTCAGCGTGCTGGCGGCCCTGTCGCAGATCGCGGATCGCCAGGTTGATGGCGTCACGCTGGCCAATGCCGCGCGCTTCGATGCGCCGGCGCAAGTCGTGGTGATCGTCGGCAAGCGGGTCACCGCGAACGTCTGACACGGCGAGCGCGTCGCCCGATGGGCGGGCCGCTGGACAGCGGCCATGCGCGAGAAGCGCTGGCGGCCCAGGTCTTCAAAGGCCGGCCAGCCGCCTCAGGCGGACAACCGGTCTTAGCACCGGTTGTCCTGTGCCCTCAGGACTTCACAGCCACTTCGGCCGGGGCATCACCCGCAGGCAGGATCGCACCAGCGGTGGCCAGCGGTGCCGGCTGTGCCACGACAGTGGCCTTCTTCACAGCCAGCTTCTTCGGCAGCTTCGGGCCTGGCACTGGCACCACTGTTTCCACCGCAGGGGCGGCTGCGGCCGCTTCCGGCTTGGCTGGCTTCTTCGGTGCCTTCGCAGGCTTGGCTGCCTTGGCCGACGCCGCTTCGCTGAGCTTGGCGGGTGCGCTGGCTGCGACCACGGGCGCTGGCGCCGAGGCCAACAGCTTCTTTTCAAGCGCCTTGATCTTGCGCTGCGCCGAAGCAAGCTCCTTGCGGGTCTCTTCGTGCGCGGCCGTGGCGGCGGTCAACGCGGCGGCTTGATCGGTGGCGGCCTGCTTGCCGTCGGCCTTCAGCGACTTCAGGCTGGCCTTGAGCTTGGCCAGTGCTGCAAGCGCCGTCGCCGGCAATTCCACGCGCCAACCGTCTTCCGCTTCCGAGATCGAGGTGTAGTCCACCTTGGCTTCCACCAGGAAAGCCAGTTTCTTCGGCAATTCGAAGCGTCCTGCTTCGATGCGGCTGCGGTCGATCTTCTTGGCCATGCGTTCAATCCTTGAAAGAGGTAAGGGCCCAATCGTAACTTGCGCACATTCGCGGGTGTGACCGCCGTCCGGCACGGTGTGCGAATCTGCCGCTTGCAATGGTGCCGGGCCGCATTCCTCAGGCAGCCGTGAAGTTGCCGTGGAAGCCATACGGCAACCCGTACGGCAGGGTCGCCTGCGCGACGGGTCCGTCCGCGAGGTGGCGCGCGTCCAGCAGGTTGACGCGTGTCACGCCATTGGCCGTGTCGAAGCTCGTGCCCAGCAGCCAGGCGTCGAGTTCGCCCTGCTTGCCGGGCTTGGGCACGACGATGTGCTCTTCGACCACCGTGCCCGGGCCGTAGTCATGGCGCTGCGTGCGGCCGGTCTGGAGGTCGCGCAGCTGCAGGCCGTGGAACCACTGCGGCCGGCCTGCGCCGCGGTCCCAGCTGGCGACGGTCAGCAGGTGGCGGGTGGCCTGGCCGTTGCGCAGCGGATGCGCGCGTGGGAACTCGACGGTGTCCTGCATGCCTTCGACGCGGACCTTTCCGGTCCGCATGTCCAGCACCGCGAGTTGCGTGCTGGACCCGCCGAAGCTGGCCGGGTGGCCGGCCACCAGAGACGACGCCCCGTGCATCAGGAACTCGGGCGTGGGTGAGCTGACGAAGCTCAGCACGATGCTGCCGTCGGCGCGCTCATGGGCGTTGCCCACGTGGAAGACCATTTGCGACGGCAGCTCGAACACGCGCCGCTGGGCGATGTCGTCCTTCTTCATCACCAGGATGCGCAGCGGCTCCTTGGGTTCATGGGTGAAGGCCTTGCCGCCTGTCACGTCTTCGCCGAAGTTGAGCTTCACCGGCGGCAGCGGCAGCACGATGTGGCGCTCGGTGATCGCCGCGTCATGCGCCATGCCGCCGGGGTAGGGCGACTCGCCGATCTGCGCCTTGACCAGTTGGCCCATCGGGTCGACATGCCAGACCACCAGGTTCGCGCCGGCGCTGCCGAAGTTCCACAGGTTGCCCTTGGCGTCCAGCTTCGGATGGGCCGAGAACGGCATCTGCGCCAGGCCTTGCTGCCAGGTCACCGGGCCCAGCGTGGCGAGGTCGTCGGGGCTGAGCGCAAACGCCGAGCCGCCTTCCCACATCGCCAGCACCCTGCCGGCGTGCTCCATCGCGTTGGTGTTGGCAACGTTGAAGCTGTCCGGGCCTTGCGCGGGTTCGCCGCCCTCGATGCGCGTGCCGTAGGCATTGAAGAGGAACTTGCCGGCCTTCTGCTCGGCGACCAGCTTGGGCGTGCGCACCAGGCGGCCGAGGTGGCGCACCGCGGGCTTGGCACCGCCGCTGAAGCTGAACTGCTGCACCATGCCGTCGCCCGCGAACCAGTGGTGGTAGCGCTGGCCGTCGCGCTCGTTCAGTGCCGGGCCGTTGCGGTAGAAGCGTCCACGGAATTCGGCGGGCCACTTGCCCGACAGGCTCAGCGCATCGCAGCGCAGGTCCTGATCGGTCACGCCCTTGAATGGCTTCAGCCAGGGTTGGCCGGCCACCGCATCGTCAAAGACCTGGCCCTCGGGCGAGCGCGCAAAGGCTGGCCAGCGGGTCGCGGCAGTCGCAGCGGCAAAGGCACGGAGGAAGGCGCGGCGTTGCAGGGTGGTGCGCATGGGGTGCTCCGCTTGGCCCGTCGACTACTTGGAGAGCTTGACGACGAGGGTCTCGGTGCCCAGCGGCACCTGTGCCGAGTCCCAGCTCGGTCCCATCATTGCGACCTTGCCCGAGGCGCCCCAGGGCTCGGTCGGCATGCCAAACGGGTTGGCGTCCATCTTGCCGTTGGCGTTCAGGTCTTGATAGGCCGTCAGCGCGACAGTGTCGCCGGTCAGGCCGCAGACCTGGATCGCCATCGTCTCGCCAGTCACCGCCAGTTGCAGCTGGCTTGCCGCGGTCTTGCGGAAGCTGGCAACGTCCGTGTAGGCCGCAACCATCAACGGCCCCTGGCCGGTGCGCAGGTTCTGCACCTCGACCTTGGCGCAGCCGCCCGGCGCTTCGGCGTGCGCCAGCGTGGCGAAGAAAGCCAGTGCGAGGCCGGCGGCGGCGGCGGTGAACAATGCTTTCATGAGGACTCCCGTGGTTGGCGAATGAGCGGACTCTAGGAGTGCTCGCCCTGCCTCGCACCGCGGATGCGACGGAACGGCGCCAGGCGGCGCGAGATGTCGGGCGGCGGCGCGAATTGCAGCCGGCGGCCGGCGCACCCGGCAATCGCGATGACGCCGATGGCTTCGCTGCTGTGTGCGCGCGCCGGCACCGGTTCGCCGCAGGTCTCGGCCAGCCGGCTGGAAGCAGGGCTGCGCGTGCTGGTCGAGACCCTGCGGGGCGCGCCGCCGATGGCCTGAATCGCCCAGTGCTGCGGGGCAAACAGGTTTCCGATAACCCCTAAAAGAGGGGTGGCGAAGGCTCGTGGCCTGTCGTTAGCATGCGGCCCATGAGCCCGTCGATGATGTCCGCCTCCCCCGCCTTGCCTGGCAGCCAGCAGTCTGCCAATGATGCGCAGGCCGCCGACGCTGGCCCCGATGCCGGCAACAACCAGCGCTTGCGCGACCTGGTCGATGCGCTGGGTGTGAGCCCTGCTGTGGCGCTCACGCTGTTCAACCGCGGCCTGGGCACCAGCGCGCATTCGGACAGCGAATGGAAGGCCTTGATGGCTTCCCCCTCAACGCCCCGTTTCCGCCCGCTGGACAGCCGCCTGCTGGCCCACGCCGAACAGGCCTTCGCCCGGGCGGCCCGTCCGCCGCGCCGCGGCATCCAGGGCTGATCAGCCGACGCTGCAGATCGGCGCGCTGCCGCGTTTGATGCGCGCTTGATGAGCGGCTGGAGGAGCGCGGCGACCGCGCGGCGCTTCTGGTGGCGCGGTTGATGGATGTCAAGGTGCGAGCCAGGCACCGGCCTAGAGTGACTGATGTCACAAAAGTCCGGGATCAAGGCCATGAATTCGCACCCTCCTCTCCGCAGTTCGCGGCCGTTGCCGCGCCTTGCAGAAGTGCCACGCGCATCGCCCGTCGTGGCGGTCGGGGGCCGGGGCGCGTTGGGGCTGGGCGCGCTCAGCAGCCTGGTCGTCGGCTCGATGATTGGCTCGGGCGTGTTCTCGCTGCCGCAGAACATGGCAGCGGGTGCCGGTGCCGGTGCCATCCTGCTGGGCTGGGCGGTGACGGCGGTGGGCATGCTGTCGCTGGCGCTGATGTTCGTGCAGCTGTCACGACAGGCGCCCGATGCGATTGGCGGCGTCTACGGTTATGCCCGTGCCGGCTTTGGCGACTTTGTCGGCTTCAACTCGGCCTGGGGTTACTGGCTCTCGGCGGTGATCGGCAATGCCGGCTACCTCATCATCATCTTCTCGTCGCTGGCCTACTTCCTGCCGAACCTTGGCTTTGGCGATGGCAACACGGCGGCCGGCATTGCCGGCGCGTCGGTGCTGCTGTGGCTCTATCACGCGCTGGTGCTGCGCGGCGTGAAGTCGGCTGCGGCGGTGAACACCGTCGTCACGCTGGCCAAGCTGGTGCCGCTGGCGCTGTTCGGCGTGCTGGTGGCGCTGGCCTTCCAGGCCCGCAGCTTCTCGCTGGACTTCTGGGGCAGCGAAGCCCTGGGCCCTGTGTTCGGCCAGGTCAAGTCGACCATGCTGGTCACCGTCTGGGCCTTCATCGGCATCGAAGGGGCGGCGGTCTTCTCGGGCCGGGCGCGTGAACCTGGCGACGTGGGCCGTGCCACCGTCATCGGCTTCCTGCTGACGATCGTGCTCTACATGGCCATCACGCTGCTCTCGCTGGGCGTGGTGCCGCAGGCCGAGCTGGCCGCGATGAAGAACCCGTCAACCGCTGCCGTGCTGGAGCGGGCGGTGGGCTCCTGGGGTGCCGTGCTGATGCTGGGTGGCGTGCTGCTCTCGGTGGGTGGCGCGATGCTGTCCTGGACCATGCTGGCCGCCGAGGTGCCGTTTTCTGCCGGCAAGGAGCGGGTCTTCCCCGCGGCCTTCGAGCGCGAGAACGCGCAGGGCGCGCCGACGACCGCGCTGTGGTGGAGCAATGGCGTGGTGCAGCTGATGCTGCTGCTGTCCTTCTTCGCCGGAGATGCCTACCTGGCGCTGATCAAGCTGGCCACCTCGACCATCCTGGTGCCCTACCTCTTGTGCGCACTGTTCGCACTCAAGCTCTCGCTGCGCAAGGGCGGCGCAGCGCTCGGCCTGACCGGCGGCGTGGCCACGGTCTACAGCCTCTGGCTGCTGTACGCGGCTGGCCCGATCTACCTGCTGCTCACGGCGCTGATCTACGCGCCTGGCCTGGCGGTGCATGCCTGGTCCCAGCGGGCCCAGGGTCGCAGCGTGCTGCGCGGGGCCGAATGGGCGCTGGCCGCGGTGCTAGTGGCGGCAGCGGCGGCGACGCTGGCCATGCTGGCCAATGGCTCGCTGGACCTGGCCAAGATCTGAAGGACGCATGATGCAACAAGGTGTTTTTTCCGAAGTCGGCCGCCTGCGCAGCGTGCTGGTCTGCCGCCCCGGCCTGGCCCATCGCCGCCTGACCCCGGCCAACTGCCACGAGTTGCTGTTCGATGACGTGCTGTGGGTGGAGCGCGCACAGCGCGACTTTGCGCAGTTCGTGCACGAGATGCGCAGCCGCGACATCGAGGTGCTGGAGCTGCACGAGCTGCTGGCCCAGACCCTGGCGCTGCCAGAGGCCAAGCGCTGGCTGCTGGAACGCAAGATCGCGCCGGACACCGTGGGCCCCGGCATGCTCGAAGAGCTGCGCGCCGCGCTGGCCGAGCTGCCACCGGCCCGGCTCGCCGAGTTGCTGATTGGCGGCATGACCAAGGCCGACCTGCCTTTCCAGCCGCGCGGTCTGCTGGGCGCCTACCTTGCGCTCGAAGACTTCGTGCTGCCGCCTTTGCCCAACACCTTGTTCACCCGCGACACCACCTGCTGGGTGGGTCATGGCGTGAGTCTGAACCCCTTGTATTGGCCGGCTCGCCGTGGCGAGACGCTGCTGACGGCCGCCATCTACCGCTTCCACCCGCGCTTCGAGAACGCGGGTTTCAAGACCTGGTTCGGCGATCCGACGCAGGATCATGGCCTGGCCACGCTGGAAGGCGGCGATGTGATGATGCTGGGCGAAGGCGTGGTGCTGGTGGGCATGGGCGAGCGCAGCAGCCCGCAGGCGGTGATGCAGTTTGCCCAATCCCTGATGCGGGGCGGCGCGGCCCGCGCCGTGGTCGCGGCCCAGCTGCCTCGCTCGCGCGCCGCGATGCACCTGGACACGGTGTTCACCCAGTGCGCGCCTGACGTCTTCACCTACTTCCCCGAGGTGGTCAGCCAGATCGTCTGCCACGAACTTCGGCCTTCCGAGCACGGTGCCGGCCTGCAACTGCGCTCGCACGGCGACACGCCGCTGCTGCAGGTGCTGGCCGAGGTCATGGAGCTGCCGGCCTTCCAGGCCATTGCCACCGGCGGCGACCACTTCGAGGCCGAGCGCGAGCAGTGGGACGACGGCAACAACGTGCTGGCGCTCTCGCCTGGCGTGGTCGTCGGCTATGACCGCAACACCACCACCAACCGCCGCCTGCGCGCGGCCGGCATCGAGGTGGTGGAGATCCCTGGCGGCGAGCTGGGCCGCGGCCGCGGCGGCGCGCACTGCATGAGCTGCCCGATTCAACGCGACCCCGTCGCCTACCGCTGAACCCGAGGTTCCTGATGAGCTACAACCTGCACAACCGAAGCCTGCTCTCGCTCGACGAGTTGAGCGCACGCGACCTCGACTACCTCTTGGGCATGGCCCACGAGCTCAAGCGCGCCAAGGCCGCCGGCACCGAGCAGCCGCAGCTGCGAGGCAAGAACATCGCGCTGCTGTTCGAGAAGGCGTCCACCCGCACGCGCTGCGCCTTCGAGGTGGCGGCCTTCGACCAGGGCGCCAACGTCTCCTTCATCGGCCCCGGCGATTCGCAGCTGGGCGAGAAGGAAAGCGTGAAGGACACGGCGCGCGTGCTGGGCCGGCTGTACGACGCGATCGAGTACCGCGGCTTCGCGCAGGCCATCGTCAAGGAACTGGCCGAGTACGCCGGCGTGCCGGTCTACAACGGCCTGACCAACGAGTTCCATCCCACGCAGATCCTGGCGGACTTCATGACCATGCAGGAGCATTGCAGCCGCCCGCTGTCGGAGATGCGCCTGGCCTACCTGGGCGATGCCCGCTACAACATGGGCGACACCTTGCTGCAGGGCGCGGCGCTGATGGGCATGGACCTGCGCATCGGCGCGCCACCGGCGCTTTGGCCCTCGCATGCGCTGATCCAGTCGGCCCAGAACAAGGCGCGCGACACTGGTGCGCGGCTGAACTTCTGCGAATCGGCCATCGAGGCGGTGCGCGGTGCGGATTTTGTCTACACCGACGTGTGGGTCTCGATGGGCGAGCCCGATGCCGTGTGGGACGAACGCATCGCGTTGTTGCGCCCGTACCAGGTCAATGCCGCGCTGATGAAGGCCACGGGGAACCCTGCGGTCAAGTTCATGCATTGCCTGCCGGCCCTGCACGACCGCAGCACCCGCAAGGGCGGCGAGATCTGCCGCAAGCACGACATGGACGGCCTGGAGGTCACCGACGAGGTCTTCGAGTCGCCGGCCTCCGTGGTGTGGGACCAGGCCGAGAACCGCCTGCACACCATCAAGGCGCTGCTGGTCGCCACACTGGCCTGAGATGCGCATCGTCGCAGCCTTGGGCGGCAATGCCCTGATCCGCCGCGGCCAGCCGCTCAGCGTGCAGACGCAGCGCGACAACCTGGTCGCTGCAGCCCAGGCGCTGGCGCCGCTGGCGCGCACGCATGAACTGCTGATCACGCACGGCAACGGCCCGCAGGTCGGCCTGCTGGCGCTGCAGGCCGCCGCCTACGCCGGTCAGTCCGGTGGCGAAGCCACGCCACTGGATGTGCTGGGCGCAGAGAGCGAAGGCATGGTGGGCTACCTGATCGAGCAGGCGCTGGCCAACCTGTTGCCAGAGCGCCGCTTTGCGACCTTGCTCACGCAGGTCGAGGTCGACTCAGCCGATCCGGCGTTCGCCCATCCGAGCAAGCCGATTGGCCCGCTCTACAGCGAGGCCGAGCTGGCTGCCCTGGTGCGGCCGGCCCACTGGCAGTTCGGACGCGATGGCGAGCGCTGGCGCCGCCTGGTGGCGTCACCGCGGCCGCTGCAGGTGCTGGAGCTGCCCGTGATCCGCCTGCTGCTGGAACAGGGCGTGAGCGTGATCTGCGGCGGCGGGGGTGGCATTCCGGTGCTGCGCCGCGACGGGGTCGTGCACGGCGTCGAAGCCGTGAT
>NZ_VIDT01000489.1 GCF_006519715.1 Ideonella azotifigens | reverse complement strand
TGGCACATCAGCGTGGTCCACAGGCGCAGGCGCTCGCCCGTGGGCAAGGCGCCGTGCGGCGGCAGCGAAGGTCGCGTGGTGCGTGCTTCGGCAGCCATGGCTCAGACCGGCAGCGCCGCGTGCGTGTAGCACTTCTTCGGGCAGATCTTGGCGCAGGCGGTGCAGCCGATGCACAGCTCGCCGTGCGCGATCGTCATCACTTTCTTCTCGTATTCCTCGTCTTCGTCCTCGTCCTCGCCGACGGCCACGCGCTCGCCGTCTTCGTTGAGGCCGACCATGGCCAGCACGCCGCGCGGGCAGACCTTGAAGCAGCGGCCACAGCCGATGCAGCTGGCCTCGTTGATCTGCTGGACGAACGTGGGCACCCAGACCTTGCCGCTGGGCAGCGTGACGGAGAAGTTGTTCATGTCATCTGCTCCCCCGGCCTCAGGCCTTGGCGGACGCGGCCGCTTCGGCCTCGGCCACGCGCGCCCGTGCGGCCATCAGCGCGGCGTGGGCGTCGTGCGCGACCTGGGCCACGGCGAGGATGCGCTCCCAGTTCGTCGGTAGGTCCTCGGACAGGTCGTGCAGGTCCATCTTGGCTTGCGTGGCCTTGGCGTTGAGCTTCCTGGCCTCGGTCTTGAGTTGGTCCAGCTCAGCCATAGGTGGCCACCTCCTTGTAGCGCTCGACCATGCCCACACCTTCGTCGACCAGCTTGGTCCCCGCCTCGGCCAGCTTGGCCAGGCTGGCGTAGCCGAAGCGGTGCACATCGCGCAGGTGGCGGTTGACAACGATGAGCCGGCCGGCGGTGAGCACGGCACGGCCAAAGCCTTCGTGGCTCATCTTCATCATCGGGCTGACCATGCAGCCGGTGGCCCGCTCGATGCACAGGCCGATGGCGTTGTGGAACAGGTCCAGGCGCCACAGGGTGTCCGGGTCCGGGTCGCCCATCATGGGCAGCGCGCGGCGCTGCTCGGCGCTGAGCACGTAGGGGGCGAGCAGCGTGATGTCGCGCTTGCCCTCCCAGGTGCCGTGGGTGTCCTGCGCGCGCAGCTGCTTGACGAGTTCGCGCAGGAAGGGGGTTTGCAGCAGTGCTTCCTCGGCTGCGGCTTCGGCCGCGGGTTCTGTGGCGATGGCATCGGTCATGGGGTCACCTCTTCGTCTTCAAAGTCGGGGCGCAGTGCGGCGTCTGGCGCTTGGTCCTTCAGCAAGGCCTTGCGCAGCCAGGGCGGCGGCGTACCTTGCAGCACCACCTGCATGCGGTCCAGCAACTCGGCAATGGGCTCGGGCTGGTTGACCTTGATCGGGTGGATCTTGCTGGCCACGACGCGGGCCGCGGCCGAGCCGCCGATGGCGGCCACGTAGACGATGGCGCAGTCCCGGATGGCTTCGAGCTTGGGCGCGAGCTTGTCTTCGTTGCCGTCCTCGGCCAGGTCGTCGCCGAAGGGGAAGTCCTGCACGAAGTTGTGACCCTGGGCGTCGATCTCATAGACGGCCAGGTGCTTGGCCCAGCCGAAGTGCGCGTCCACGCGCTGCTGGTCCTGGGTGGCGAAGGCGATTTTCATGGGCGCTCCTGGAAGGGGATGGAGGGGACGACTCAGACCGAGGCTTCGGCCACCGAGCTGCCGCGCGGGGGGTGGGAGATGCGGGGGATCTCGGTGCTGAGGTGCTGCACGGCCGGGTCAGGCAAGGTGCTGAAGACGGGCATGGGCTGCGGCTGGCCCTGGGCGGCGGCCAGCGCGGCGGCGGGCAGCGGCCAGTCGGCCGGGCCGTGGTGGGGGATCTGTTCCATCAGCAGGTTGCCCACTTCGTAGACGAACTGGCGCGTGCCGCGGTAGCCGACGTAACAGCGATGCGCATTGCCGATGCGGTCGAAGATGGGCAGGCCCAAGCGGAACAGGGGCTTGGCCAGGCGCTCGGCCGCCTGCCTGCCGTGGGAATGGGTCATCAGCAGGTCGCAGCCGGCCGCCTGCGCAGCCTGCTCGAAGTCCTCCAGGTCGCCGATGACGACCTCGGCCGACGGCATGCGGGCCAGCAGCGGCGAGGCGGTGGTGGTGACGCAGACCGCCAGCTCGGCGCCCATCTCGGCGAGCATGCTGCCGGCGGCGAACAGCAGGTCCGGCTCAGCGCCCAATGCGACCTTCACGTTGCCGAAGTGGAAGTGGCCGTCCAGCATCGCGTCCACCAGTTGGCTGCGCTGGCGGCGGATGCGCTCGGGCACGGGCTGGCCGGAGAGGCGGGCGAGTTGCTGCACCAGCGCGTCGGTGGCGGTGAGGCCAGTGAGGCGCTCGAACAGCGTGAAGGGCACGCCGCAGCGGGCCTGCAGGGCCTCGGCGGCCGGCCGCATCTGCTCGCCAATGGCGAGGGTGTGGGCCGCCGTGCCCAGCGTGCGCAATGCAGGAAGTGGCGTGCCGCCCAGCGTGGTGCCCAGCCAGTCTTCGGGGATGTGGCCGTCCAGCGAGCCGGACAGGTCCGGCACGAAGACGGGCTGCAGGCCGAAGGCTTCGATCAGTTCGCGCAGCTCGTCGATGTCGCCCGGCGTGAGGTGGCAGCCGGGCAGCACGTTGATGCGCTGCGGGTCTCGCGGTGCAGCCTCTTCCTGCGGCACCTGCTGGACCAGCGCCGTGACCGCCTTGGCCCAGCCGTCCTGGAAGGCGCCGCTGTAGTCGGGCGTGGAGACGTAGACGATCTCGGTGTCGGCCAGCTCGGGGTGCTTCTTGCGGGCCAGCGCGATGTAGCCCAGCACGTCATCGCCCTTGGTCTCGGTGAGGCCGGTGGAGCAGATGGCGATGAGCGCGGGGCGGGTGCGGCTGCGGATGTTGAGCAGCGCCTTCTCGAGGTTGTCGTAGCCACCCATGATGGTGGTGGCTTCGTTCATCGCCGTGGTCTGCAGCGGAATGGCCTCCTTGAAGTGGCGCACGAGCAGCACCAGGCCGAAGGAGGTGCAGCCCTGCGATCCATGCATCACCGGCATGCAGCTGGCCAGGCCCATGAAGGCGAAGCTGGCGCCCAGCGGCTGGCTCATCTTCAGCGGGTTGACCGCGCAGGCTTTCTTGCTCTCGCTGACATGGGCCATGGGTGCTCCTGAACCGACTCAGGGGCTGCATTTGCAGGTTTGATGCCAGCGAATATTCCCTTATGAATCAGCCACTTGCGGAAATCATCAAGAGCCGCTGGCAGTCCACTCCAGCATGGCTTTTGAAGGGTTTGAGACAAACCGACGCTGGCTCGGCGACACTGCGCCCCTTGTTCACCTCTGGTCCGCCCTGAGCCCCTTGCCCGTGTCACTGCCTGCCCTGCCCGCCCCCCATCTGGCCACCTTGCCCAACGGGCTGCGCGTGGTCGCGCTGCCCATGCCGTGGCGCTCCACCGTGTCGCTGAGCGTGTACATCCGCACCGGCAGCCTGCATGAGAGCCAGCGCCTGGCCGGCATCAGCCACGTGGTGGAACACATGGCCTTCAAGGGCACGGCCACGCGAGACTGCCAGCGCATCAACCTGGACGCCGAGCGCCTGGGCGCCGAGGTCAATGCGCACACCGACAAGGACCACACCGCCTTCCACATCGAAGGCCTGGCCGAGGACCTGCTGAGCTTCGTGCCGCTGCTGGCCGACATCGTGCTGAACCCCAGCTTCCCGGCGGACGAGCTGGAGCGCGAGCGCCAGGTCATCCTGCACGAGCTGGCGGAGGTGGAGGAAGACCCGGCCGCCGTGGCCTTCCAGGCTTTCGACCGCGCCTGCTACGGCCGGCGCCATGCGGCGGGCCGGCCGGTGATCGGCCTGCGCGCGAACATCGAGCGCTTCAGCCGCGAGGACCTGCTGGGCTATGTGCAGGCGCAATATGGCGCCTGCAACGTGGTGGTGGCCGCGGCCGGGCCGGTCGAACCCGATGCCTTCCTGCGCGCCGTGGAAGCGGCCTTTGGCGGCATGCCGCGCGGCGAACCGAACCTGGCCACGGCGCCGGACTGGGTGGGTGGCATCCAGCAATGCCGGCTGGCCGGCAGCTCGCAGTGCCAGGTGGTGCTGGGCTTCGAAACCCCCAAGCTGACGGACAAGCGCCACGTGGCCCATGTGCTGGCCGCTGCGCTGCTGGGCGAAGGCATGAGCTCGCCCTTGCTCGACGAAATTCGCGAGCGGCGCGGGCTGGCGTACTACGCGGCCTGCACGGCCGATGTGCTGCCGATGACCGGGCAGTTCGTGATCGAGGCCGCCACCGCTTCCAGGCAGGCGGCCGAGCTGTTCACCGAGGTGGCGCGCCTGCTGCGCCGGCAGGCAGACGAGGGGCCGAACAAGGTGGGCCTGGCGCGTGCGCGCCGGCA
>NZ_VIDT01000488.1 GCF_006519715.1 Ideonella azotifigens | reverse complement strand
GTGCAGGCAGGCGCCTTCTCCAGCGCCAACGACGCTGAGCAGCAGCGCGCCAAGCTGGCGATCCAGGGCCTGGTCGCCAAGGTCAGCGAGCGCGAGCAGTCCGGCCGCACGGTGTATCGCGTGCGCCTGGGCCCCTATGCCAACCGCGACGAGGCCGAGCGCGTTCAGGAGCGGCTGACCGCCGTCGGCGCCGAATCGGCGCTGGTGCGTGTGGAGCGCAGCAAGCAGTGAGGCTGCTGGCTGTGGTCGCATCCAACCCTTCCCCTTTTTCATCTTCTCCTCTGCGAGGACTGTTGGCATGAGCTTGAATCGGCGAGATTTTTCGGTGGCGGTCGCTGGCCTGGCCACGCTGGGTGCTGCCCATGCCCAGGGCGCCCCGGTCGAAGGCAAGGACTACCAGAAGCTGTCGCCGCCGGTGCCGGTGGCGAGTTCCGGCAAGGTCGAGGTGGTGGAGTTCTTCTGGTACGGCTGCCCGCACTGCAACGCGCTGGAGCCCTACCTCAACCAGTGGCTGGCCAAGCTGCCGCCGGACGTCTCGTTCCATCGCATCCATGTCGGCTTCACGCCGGTCCATGCGTATCACCTGAAACTGTTCTACGCGCTGGAAGCCATGGGCGTGGAGGAGCAGTACCACAGCAAGGTGTTCGCGGCGATGCACGTCGCCCACCAGCGCCTGGGCCAGGACAGCGAGATCCTGGCCTGGGCCAGCAGCGTCGGCCTGGATGGCGCCAAGCTGGTGTCCTTCATGAACTCGTTTTCGGTGGCCGGCAAGCTGCCGCAGGCCAAGCAACTGACTGCCGCCTATCATGTGGAAGGCGTGCCGACCTTCGGCGTGCAGGGCCGCTACATCACCTCGCCAGCGATGGTGGGCAGCGAGACCGGCGTGTTCAACGTGCTGAATGCGCTGATCGCAACGGTCCGCAAACAAGGCTGAGGCAGGCCCCGGGGCGCGCCGCGTCCATGCGCGTAGCGCGGCCGGCGCGGGGTTGCAAGCCGGGTGCGCAAGTCCGCACGAAATGATGGGATGAAGCCAGTTTCGGCGCGCAACTGAGGCATAGAATGGCCTGCAAGTTTCATGCCGAAATCCATGCCAGTTCGCATTTCGCCATCCCCTGTTCACCTGTTCCACAGTCTGCTGTCCACCTTGGCGCTGGCCGCCGCCATGCTTCCCTGGCAAGCCGCGCAGGCCGAAAAGGCTGACCGCAACAAGCAGATAGTGGTCGAGAGCGACGGCAAGCAGGCCGCCTCGGTGGACCTGGCCAAAAAGCTCACCATCCTCACCGGAAACGTCACCATCACCCAGGGCACGCTGCTGATCAAGGCTGAACGGGTCGAAGTGCGCGAGCCGCAGCCCGGCTTCTTCACCGCGGTGGCCTTTGCCCCGGCGGGTGGCGCGGCCAGCTTCCGCCAGAAGCGCGATGTGGCGGACCAGTACGTTGAAGGCCAGGCCGAGCGCATCGAATACGACGGCGCGGCCGAGAAGGTGCATTTCATCGGCAATGCCCAGCTGCGCAGCCTGCGCGGCACCGAAGTGGCCGACCGCGCCAACGCCTCCACCATCGTCTATGACCAGCGCGCCGACACGGTGGTGCTGGCCGGCGGCGGCACCGCCACACCCGGCCTGGAGCAAGGCCGCGTGCGCATGATCTTCTCGCCGCAGCCGGCTTCGGCGCCGGCCAGCGGGGCTGCGCCATGAGCCCGCTGGGCCGTCCCAAGGGCGAAACCGGGGCACGCAGTGCGGAGGCAGTCCTGTGAGCGAGATCGCCACCCCTGAGACGACCACGCCGCCAGCGCCACCTCTGACGCCGCCCGTCGCCGCCTGCCGCCTGGTCGCCTCCGGCCTGCGCAAGACCTACGGTGCCCGCACCGTCGTCAAGAACGTGCACCTGTCGGTCGCGGCTGGCGAAGTCGTCGGCCTGCTGGGCCCCAACGGCGCCGGCAAGACCACGACCTTCTACATGGTGGTCGGCCTGGTGCGCTGCGACGCCGGCCGGATCCTGATCGACGACGTGCCGATCGAGCGCCTGCCCATCCACCACCGCGCGCGGCTGGGCCTGTCCTACCTGCCGCAGGAAGCCTCGATCTTCCGCAAGCTGACGGTCGACGAGAACATCCGCGCGGTGCTGGAGCTGCAGGTCGATGCCAAGGGCAAGGCGCTGAAGGCCGATGTGATCCAGCAGCAGCTCGACACCTTGCTGGCCGACCTGAGCCTGACCAGCCTGCGCGAATCGCCGGCCCCGGCGCTGTCCGGCGGCGAGCGGCGGCGCGTGGAGATTGCCCGTGCGCTGGCCACCCAGCCGCGCTTCATCCTGCTGGACGAGCCGTTTGCCGGCGTCGACCCGATCGCGGTGATCGAGATCCAGCGCATCATCAGTTTCCTGAAGGCGCGTGGCATTGGCGTGCTGATCACCGACCACAACGTGCGCGAGACGCTGGGCATCTGCGATCGCGCCTACATCATCAGCCAGGGCGACGTGCTCGCCGAAGGCACGCCCGCCCAGATCATCGAGAACCCGGACGTGCGCCGGGTCTACCTCGGCGAACATTTCCGGATGTGAGATGTCGGCCCCCCGGTTCACCTTCGGTGCCCCGGCCCCCCGAGGGGGCCGCGAGGCCGCTTGGGAGCGGCCCGGCACGGCCTCGCGTTGTGTGTCGGTCCCCCGGTTCACCTGCGGTACGCCGGCCCTCCGAGGGGGCCGCGAGGCCGCTTGGGAGCGGGCCGGCACGGCCTCGCCGGAATTCAGCTCTTTGTTCACCCGCCGTGCCCTGCGTGCGCTTCCCGAGGTTGTTGTCAGATGAAGCCCACCCTACAGGTCCGCCTGTCGCAGCACCTGGCGCTCACGCCGCAGCTGCAGCAGTCCATTCGCCTGTTGCAGCTCTCCACGCTGGAGCTGCACCAGGAAGTCGAGCAGATGCTCGAACAGAACCCTTTCCTCGAACCCGAGGAAGACGCCAACCCGTTTGAATTCGGCCCGGCCGAGCGCGCCACCAGCTCGCAGAAGGAAGAGAGCGACTCGGCTGGCGCCACCGTGGGCGAAGGCGGCGACGAGCCCGCGGCGATGGACGGCGCCGCCGACTTCGGCACCACCGAGCGCGACGATTGGGAAAACGGCACCGAGCGCGACGACTTCGACGGCATCCGCGAGACGCCCTCTGCCGGCACCTCCGGCAGCGGCGGCGACGAAGACTTCGAGCCGCAGGAGCGCGGCGGCAGCGGCCCGTCGCTGCAGGACCATTTGCGCGTTCAGCTCTCGGGCATGCGCCTGTCGCCGACCGACGCTGCCGCGGTGATGGTGCTGATTGAGTCGCTGGACGAAGACGGTTACCTCGACGGCACGCTGGAAGACATCGCCGAACGCCTGGCCGATTCGCTGGAGATGGGCGATGAGGAACAGCGCGAGAACCTGCTGGACCAGCTGCGCTGCGGCCTGCACTGGCTGCAGAGCATGGAGCCCACGGGCGTGGGCGCGCGCAACCTGTCCGAATGCCTGGCGCTGCAGCTGCGCCACCGCCCGGCCTGCGCCGCGCGGGACTGCGCGCTGGCCATCTGCCGCGACCAGCTGGAGCTGCTGGCCCGGCGCGACATGAAGAAGCTGGCCGCCGCGACCGGGTTCGACGAAGCCACGGTCAAGCTGGCGCAAGGCCTGATCGTCGCCTGCGAGCCCAAGCCCGGCCGGCCGTTTGCCAAGGCCGAGGCGCTGATCGTGATCCCGGACGTCATCGTCGTGAAGTCCGGGCGCAACTGGAAGGCCTCGCTGAACCCGGACGTGATGCCCAAGCTGCGCGTGTCCGACCTCTACGCCCAGGCCATCCGCGGCCAGCGTGGCGGTGGCAACCTGTCGGCCCGGCTGCAGGAAGCGCGCTGGTTCATCCGCAACATCCAGCAGCGCTTCGACACCATCCTGCGTGTCAGCCAGGCCATCGTCGAGCGGCAGAAGAACTTCTTCACCCATGGCGAGATCGCGATGAAGCCGCTGGTGCTGCGCGAGATCGCCGATGAACTCGGCCTGCACGAGTCCACCATCTCGCGCGTGACCACCGCCAAGTACATGTCCACGCCCTCGGGCACCTTCGAGCTGAAGTATTTCTTCGGCTCGTCGCTGAACACCGATGCGGGCGGCAACGCTTCCAGCACGGCAGTGCGGGCGCTGATCAAGCAGTTCGTCGCCGCCGAAAGCACCGTCAAACCCTTGTCGGACAGCCAGATTGCCGACATGCTGGAAGAGCAGGGCATCCAGGTCGCGCGGCGCACCGTCGCCAAGTATCGCGAAGCACTGAAGATTGCTCCGGCCAACCTGCGCAAGGCG
>NZ_VIDT01000487.1 GCF_006519715.1 Ideonella azotifigens | reverse complement strand
GGGCGCAGCCGGCGGGACAAGGCAAGGTGTTGGATGGGCATGAAGGCGATGAACGAAGCCAGCCGGGTTCTGGCTGGCAGGAAGAAAGCGGAACAACCGCCAAAAGGAGGCCGCGATCTTGTGGACCGTTGGCCTGAAGTCAAGTTCCGGCAAGTCGGCAGCCTGCTGGCCCGCCCGGTTGCAAAACCGCGCACTTTGTAGGGGCCGGCCAACGCCGTCAATGCCCAGTTTCCTCAGCAAGGCCCATGCCCAGGGCTGCAACCTACACTGGCGTGATGCCCGCCCCGCCCAGCCATTTGCTCTACCTGCACGGTTTCCGCTCTTCCCCGCAGTCGATGAAGGCCCAGGTGGTGGGCCGCTGGCTGGCCGAGCACCGGCCCGAGCTGCAGTTCTGGTGCCCGCAGCTGCCGCCCTCGCCGGCCGAGGCCATCGCGCTGGCGCTGCAGGGCGTGGCCGACTGGCCGAAGGCGCGCATGGCCATCATCGGCAGCTCACTGGGCGGCTTCTACGCCAGCGTGCTGGCCGAGCGACTGGGCTGCCCGGCGGTGCTGCTGAACCCTGCGGTCAACCCGGCGCGCGACCTGGCCAAGCACATCGGCGAACAAAGCACCTGGCAGACGCCGGAGCAACGCTTTTATTTCCGCGCCGAGTTCATCCCGGAGCTGGAGGCGATGAAGCCAGTCTCACTGACCCGGCCCGAGCGCTACGCGGCGGTGATCGCCAAAGGCGACGAGGTGCTGGACTGGCAGGAGATGAGCGCCCGCCACACAGGTGCCAGCACCCTGCTGCTGGAAGGCAGTGACCATGCACTGAGCGAATTCGCCGGCCCGCTGGCCTTTGTGCTGGACTTTCTGGGCTTGTCGGACGCGCCAGCGGCGCGTCCCATGCCTTCAGCGACAATCCGCCGGTGACTTACGCCCTGTTTGATGATGCTGGCAAATTCCTCGCCGGCCGTGTGATGTCCGAGGCCGACAGTTCGATGCAGATCGAGCTGGAATCGGGCAAGCGCGTCAAAGTGAAAACCGCCAATGTGCTGCTGCGCTTCGAGAAGCCGCAGCCGGCAGAACTGATTGCGTCCGCGCAGGCCAAGGCCGCCGAGATCGACCTGGACCTGGCCTGGGAATTTGCGCCCGAAGGCGAGTTCGGCTTTGCCGAGTTCGCGAAGGACTACTTCTCGGCCCAGGCCGGCCTCGAACTGCAGGCCGCCGCGCTGTTCCGCCTGTTCGAGGCGCCGCACTACTTCCGCCGCGCCGGGAAGGGCCAGTTCAAGAAGGCGCCGGAGGAGATCGTCAAGGCCGCGCTGCTGGCCATCGAGCGCAAGGCGCAGCAGGCCGCGCAGATCGACACCTGGGCGGCCGAACTGGCGGCAGGCAGCACGCCCGCGCCGATCCGCGATCAGCTCTACAAGATCCTTTTCAAGCCGGACAAGAATGCGCCCGAGTACAAGGCCGTGGTCGAGGCCGCCAAGCGCAGCCAGCGGGCGCCGCTGGACCTGCTGAAGGAGGCGGGCGCGATCAACAGCCCCTACCAGTTCCACTGGCAGCGCTTCCTGTTCGAGCAGTTTCCCAAGGGCACCGGCTTTCCCGCGCTGCAGGCGCCGCAGATTGCCGACGAACTGCCGCTGGCCGCCGTGCAGGCCTTCTCCATCGACGATTCGCAGACCACCGAGATCGACGACGCGCTGTCCGTCACCGGCCTGGGCTCGGGCGAGATCACCTTCGGCGTGCACATCGCCGCACCCGGCCTGGCCATTCAACCCGATTCGCCGGTCGACAAAGTGGCCCGCGAGCGCCTGTCCACGGTCTACATGCCGGGCTGGAAGCTGACCATGCTGCCCGACGAGGTGGTGCAGGCCTACACGCTGATCGAAGGCCGCGACTGCCCGGCGGTGAGCCTGTACGTGCGCTTCGACGAAGCCACGCTGGAAGTGAAAAGCACCGAGACCAGGCTGGAGCGCGTGCCGATTGCGGCCAACCTGCGCCATGACCAGCTGGACGCGGTGATCACCGAAGCCTCGCTGACCGGCGAGGCGCCGGCCGACTATGCGTTTGCGCCCGAGCTGGCCTTCTGCTTCCGCCTGGCGCGGCACCTGAAGGCGGCGCGCGAAGTGGTGCGCGGCAAGCCGGAGAACTTCAACCGCCCCGACTACAACTTCAAGCTCGACGGCAGCGGCAGCGAGCCCGCCGGCAGCGAGAAGGTCATCATCACCGAGCGCAAGCGCGGTGCGCCGCTGGACCTGATCGTCTCCGAGGCGATGATCCTGGCCAACAGCACCTGGGGCGGGCTGATGGGCGATGTGGGCGTGCCCGGCATCTACCGCAGCCAGGCCAGCATGGCGCCGGGCGTGAAAGTGCGCATGGGCGTGCGCCCCGCCCCGCATGCCGGCATGGGCGTGGCGCAGTACAGCTGGGCCACCTCGCCGCTGCGCCGCTACGTGGACCTGGTGAACCAGTGGCAGATCATTGCCTGCGCGCGCCATGGCCGCACCGCCGCACTGGTCGCGCCGTTCAAGCCCAAGGACGCCACGCTGTTCTCGGTCATCTCGGCCTTCGACGGCGCCTACAGCGCGTACAACGGTTTCCAGCAGGCCATCGAGCGCTTCTGGACGCTGCGCTGGCTGGAGCAGAACGAGGTGACCGAGCTGGATGCCAGCGTGATGAAGGACGGCCTGGTACGGGCCGAGACGCTGCCGCTGGTCTTCCGCGCGCTGGGCACCGAGGCCATGCCGCGCAATGCCCGCGTGCGCGTGCGCATCACCGGCCTGGACCTGCTGACGCTGGACCTGCACGCCAACCTGCTGGTGCGCCTGGACGACCCAGGTGCAGCACCGACCGAAGGCGCCGACGAGCCCATGGACGACCAGGACGAGGCGCCGGCCACTGGTGGTCTGACGCTGGCCATCGACCTCAGCGATGGCGATGCTGCGCCACCGGCGCCGGCTGCCGACGCCGGCTGAGCCCGACCTTCGCAGTTCCACCCCGCCACCGCCCACCTCGCCTGCCGACGATGAGTTCGCCTGCCGCTGCCGCCCCACCGCCCCGCACTTCATGGCGCCCCTCGGTGCTGCAGACCGCGCTGCTGGTCTCGGTCGCGGTGCATGCCGTGCTGCTGAGCCTGCGCTTCGTGGACCCGGAGCGCTTCAACCGCATCTTCGAGGACACGCCGCTGGAGGTGGTGCTGGTCAATGCACGCAGCGATGAGCGGCCTGAGAAGGCGCAGGCGATCGCCCAGGCCAGCCTGGCCGGTGGTGGCGAAGCCGAAACCGGCCGCGCCACCTCGCCGCTGCCGCCCTCGCCTTTCTCGCTGCCCGGCGAGGCGCTGGATGATGCACAGCGCCAGATCAAGCAGATGCAGGACGTGCAGCAACAGCTGCTGGCCGACATCCGCCGTGAACTCGCGCTGCTGCCGCCACCGGACCCCAGCAAGCCGGTGATGTCGCGCGAAGAAGCCGAGCGCGAAGAGCGTCGGCGCCAGATGCTGAGAACGCTCGCCGAGATCGAGAAGCGCATCAACGAAGAAAACGCGCGGCCGAAGAAGCGCTACATCAGCCCGGCCACGCGCGAGGAGGTCTACGCGATCTACTACGACAGCCTGCGCCGCAAGATCGAGGAACGTGGCACGCGCGACTTCCCGCAGTACAAGGGCCAGAAGCTGTACGGCGAGCTGACGATGAACCTGACCATTGACGCCGCCGGCCAGGTGATAGACGCCGACGTGGTGCGCCCCTCGAAGTCAGCCGAGCTGAACCGCCGCGCGGTGGCCATCGTGCATGCCGCCGGGCCCTTCGGCAAGTTCACCGACGCGATGCGCCGCCAGGCCGACCAGATCGTCGTCACCTCCCGCTTTCGCTTCACCCGCACCGACGGGCTGGAAGCGACTGCCGAAGCGACGATTCGCCAGTGACTTCCCCGACCGCCTTTGCACCGATGCCCGAATCCTTGGCCCGCTACGCCGTCTTCGGCAATCCGATCTCGCACAGCCGCTCGCCGCGCATCCACGGCTGGTTCGCCGAGGCCACCGGCCAGGCGCTGCGCTACGAAGCGCTGCTGGCGCCGGTGGATGGCTTTGCCGCATCGCTGCAGGCTTTTGCCGACGCTGGCGGCCTGGGCTGCAATGTCACGGTGCCGTTCAAGTTCGAGGCTTTTGCGCTGGCGCACCAGGCTTCGCCACGCGCCCGCCTGGCCAGCGCTGCCAATTTCCTGCGTCGAGAAGGCCAGGGCTGGTGGGCCGACAACACCGACGGTGCCGGCCTGGTGCGCGACCTGGTGCATAACGCGCAGCAAACCATTGCCGGCAGCCGCGTGCTGC
>NZ_VIDT01000486.1 GCF_006519715.1 Ideonella azotifigens | reverse complement strand
CGGTCCGCAAACCCGGCAACGTGAGCCGACTGTCTGCAGGCCATGGCATGCAGGCGGCGCTGTTCAGCGCCAGCGCGCGGGCGTCGGTCGGGCCGATGTTCCGGCCGGGCGCTCGCGTGGGTGATCGCATCGAGGCCGCGGTGGCCGCCAGCTGGGATGCAGCAGGCTGCAACACCAACCTCGGCATCGTGCTGCTGTGCGCACCCATTGCGCGCGCCGTGGAGTTGCATCCGCAGGCCGAAGACCCGGCCGCGCTGCGTGCGGCAATCGAAGAAGTGCTGGCCGATCTCGACCTGGCCGACGCCCGTGCCGCCTACCGTGCCATCGCCCAGGCCCATCCTGGCGGGCTGGGCTCTGCTGCGGCTCAGGACGTTCATGACGTGCCGAGCATGGGACTGCGCGCGGCGATGGCGCTGGCCGCCGATCGCGACAGCATCGCGCGGCAATACCGTGATGGGTATGTCGAGCTGTTTGAACTCGGTGTTCCGACCGCGGCCCTCGCGCTGCCTGGCGGCGCTTTCACGCGAGACGGTCTGGCATCCCCGGCCGTCAGTGCAGCCGTCCAGCGCACCTACCTCGCGTTTCTGGCCACGCTGCCCGATTCACACATTGTGCGGAAACACGGCGCGGCGCTGGCACACACTGTCATGCGCTCGGCGCAGCGCTGGCAAACCCGTGCATTGAACGGTGAGAACCTCGATGCCGATCCCGACTTCGTGGCCTGGGATCTCGAACTCAAGGCGGCCGGTCTGAACCCGGGGACCAGCGCCGATTTCACAGTGGCGGCGCTGTTCGTCGCGGGCCTGGTTGCGCCGGGGACCGCAGCGCGCTGACGGCGCGCTGCGGTCCCCGGCGCGGGAGCCCGGTGGATGGCACGGATCGTGATACGTACTGCGTCGCGCTGGTTGACTTGGCCGGTGTCGTGAATACCCTCAAGAACTGCTCACAGGAGACGGAAGAAATGGCAAAAATTGATCGCATGATGGTTGGTGAGTCGCTCGTTGGCGACGGCAACGAAGTGGCCCACATCGACCTGATCATCGGGCCGCGCGGCAGCGCCGCCGAGACGGCGTTTGCCAACGCCCTCACCAACAACAAGGACGGCTTCACCTCGCTGCTCGCCGTGGTGGCGCCGAACCTGTTGACCAAGCCGCCTACGGTGATGTTCAACAAGGTCACCATCAAGGGCGCGAAGCAGGCTGTGCAGATGTTCGGCCCGGCTCAGCGCGGTGTCGCGATGGCGGTTGCCGATTCGGTCGAAGACGGTACGATTCCGGCAGACGAAGCCGACAACGTGTTCATCTGCGTTGGCGTTTTCATCCACTGGCTCGCCGAAGACGACACGAAGATCCAGGACTACAACTACCGAGCTGTTCGCGAGTCGATCCAGCGCGCTGTCGCAGGCTCCCCGACCGCGGCGGAAGTGGTCGCCAAGAAGGGCACGGCGGCACACCCGTTCGCTGCCCATTCCTGATCTCCGACGCACGCCTGGGGCGCTCGTGGCCCCAATGAAAGCGCGCTACAACGGCCGTTGACTCGGCCGGGCACCACAAGAAAAACGGCCGCTGAGCGGCCGTTTTGTCGTCCGATTGAAGGGCGGTCAGCGTTTGCCGGGGAGCATGCCGCTGGCGAGCAACTGGACCACGGCCGCGCTGTGGCCAGAACGTCTCGACTCGGGTTCGGGCGCAATGCGTTCGATCTGCACGCCGACCGCACTCACGTCCGCGAATTTGCGCGGCTTCACGACCTTGACGCGAACCCAGCGCGCGCCGAACTCGTCGATCAGGATCTCGGCGATCTTCTCGGCAAAGGCCTCGAGCAGCGTCAGGCGGTGCTCGACCAGCAGACGGCGCAGCCGCTCGGTGACAACGCCGTAGTCGATCGTGTCGGCGATGCGATCGGTGTTGCAGGCTCGGGCATGCGGCAGGCCGGCGTGCACGTCGATCACCAGCGGCTGGGGGCGATGCAGCTCGGATTCGTGGATGCCGATCACCGTTTCGCCGACAAATCCCTCGATGAAGATCAGGTCCATGGCTTGCGGCGTGGCAGCCTGGGTTGTCGAAGCCCTCATGATGGGCAGGGAGAAGCTGTTGGACATGGTGGGGCCGCTGAGAAGCGCTGGTCGCCGCGAACCTGCGGCTGCGGAAAAATGCAAGCGGCGTGCCAATATGACCACGCGGAGCCGATCTTGCGGTACTCGCGTTTCGCCCGGTTGTGCAGGGCCTGCACTTGGATGAGGATTGGGCCCTGGAGCCCAGGCGGCCCGAACATTTGGAGACAAAATGGGAACATTGTTGCGGGAGACAGACCGTCACGCCGAGCGGATCATGGTGATGGTGAAGAACGGGACACACGAGCCAGGCAACGACGCAATCATGCGTTCGTGGAGCCGGTGTGTGAACGAATACCGCCTTCACCCTGACCGCCCGCGCACGCCGTCGGTGATTGATCGTGCCGCGCTCGAGAGTCGTTGCGAGCGCAAGGCCGATGTGATCGACTGCGCGCGCTACGAGATGACCACGCTCTACCAGCAACTGGCCGACGCTGACCTGGCGGTGCTGCTGACGGACACCGATGGCGTGATCATCCACATGGTTTCGTCGCCTGCGTTCAGTGCCGAGGTCGCGCCGCTCGGGCTGCGCACCGGAGGCCTGTGGAGCGAGGCCGAGGCCGGCACCAACGGCATGGGCACTTGCATCGCCGCGGCGGCACCGGTCGCGATCCGCCGCGAGGATCACTTCTTCACGCAGTTCTCGAACCTCACCTGCTCGGCCGTGCCGGTGTACGACCCTTCCGGGGAGATCGCCGCGGTGCTCGACGTGTCGAGCCGCTCGAAGCAGATGCAGCAACATTTGCTGGTACTGCTGGGCATGACCGCACGCATGATCGAGAACCGCCTGATCGACCAGCGCTTTCGCAACGCCCACCCGCTTCACTTTCACAGTCGGCCCGAGTTCGTCTACACGCTGCACGAGGGCAAACTGGCTGTCGATGACGAGGGCCACATCCTCGCGGCGAACCGCAGCGCACTGTTCCAGCTCGGCCTGCAGTCCATGGACGAAATCCGTTCGCGCCGCATCGAAGACCTGTTCCAGACCTCGCTCGAAGACATGCTGCAGCGCAGCATGTCTTCGTCGTTCCACCCGGTCGTGACCTACCGGGCGAATGCGGCCCTGCGTTTCTTCGCGGTTGCGCGCCGGCCCGCCTCGAGTGCGACGGCAAACGTGCACCCGATTTCGGCGACCGCCGCTGCCGCGCTGGTCAACCCGACGCCGTTGCCGGAGCGCAGGTCACCGCACCGGCCGGCCGCACTGCGCGCCGTGTCGCCCAGCCGCGCGACTTTCAAGGACCAGCGCCTGCTGGCGCATCTCGAAACCGCGCGCCGCGTGATCGCGCGTCAGACCCCCGTGCTGCTGTGGGGCGAGACCGGCTCGGGCAAGGAGGTTTTCGCCCGCGCCACCCATGACGCCAGCCCTCACGCGGACGGTGCGTTTGTGGCGGTCAACTGCGCCAGCCTGCCCGAGACACTGATCGAATCCGAACTGTTCGGCTACCGGGCCGGCGCCTTCACGGGCGCGCAGCGCTCCGGCCGGCGCGGCAAGATCCTGCAGGCCGACGGTGGCACCCTGTTCCTCGACGAAATTGCCGACATGCCGCTGGAGCTACAGGCCCGCCTGCTGCGCGTGCTCGACGAACGCCAGGTCACACCGCTCGGCACCGAGGACACGCAGCCGGTGGACTTCCAGCTGATCAGCGGCAGCCACCAGAACCTGCCGGCACTGGTGCGGGAAGGGCGCTTCCGCGAGGACCTGTACTACCGGCTCGCCGGCATCGAACTCGAGCTGCCTGCGCTGCGCGAACGCAGCGACAAGCGTGAGCTGATCCACGACATGTTGAAGGCCGAGTCGGGTGGTGACAGCCGCCTGAGCGCCGACGCCGAGCGTCTGTTGATGGACTACCCGTGGCCCGGCAACATCCGCCAGCTGCGTCATGTCTTGCGCAGCGCCTCGGCGCTCGCCGACGGGCAGGCGATCACACGCGAGCACCTGCCGGCGCTGATCCTGCATCCGGCGCCGATGTCTGCGCATGCTCATGTGCCGGCGCAGGTCGCCATGTCGTGCGACACGCCGGCTGGGGCCGAAGAAGACGCGCCGCAACCTGTCAAACTCAATCCGATCCAGGCCAACGAGCGGCAGGTGTTGCTGCAGATGCTGGAGCAGCACCGTTGGAACGTGAGCAATGTCGCCAAAGCGCTTGATGTCAGCCGCAACACCCTGTACCGAAAACTCCACAAGCTCCACATCGAGGTCTCGCA
>NZ_VIDT01000485.1 GCF_006519715.1 Ideonella azotifigens | reverse complement strand
AGACTGAGCGGCGCCTGCCTCGCCATTGCCGCAGGGGCAAGGACGCGGTTCATTGACCGCTTACGGTCAGAGCGCTGCCAGATGGAGGATCGCAGGGTATGGCGATGCAGCGTTCCGTCGGGCAGCGCGTGCGCGGAGCGATAGGTCAGCAACGCGACGTCGGGAGCTAGAGGTCGCACCAGGAAGTTGCTGGCCACCACGCGCGGATGCTGCGCTGCAGATGGCAGGCGCAAGAGTACGTCGGCCTTTGTATAGGCGGCGCCGGAGCGGCCGAACTCCTGGAATTCCGCGTGGAGCAATGCGTCGAGGCGAGCGGCGTCGCCGCGCACCACCGGTTGGTGCAGTTCGACTTCAAGTGCCTGAAGCTGGCCAAGCAAAGATGGTTCGAGATGCTGCATTGGAAATGACGGCTTCGGGGTCGCACGGTGCCCATGAGTGAATCACTGCGACGGCAATGCCAGTCTATCCGGGCCGTTGCCGTTCAGCTGTCAAAGCATCTACTGCGAACAGACGCAAAAAAGGCGCCGCAAGCGGCGCCTTCGAGACTTGACCAAGTCGCCCACCAGGGGCGATCCGGGTCAGTGAAAGATCAGAACGCAGCCGTGCCGTTGGGCGTGCCCAGGCCGGTCGGGCCGTCGTAGCCGGTGCCGCTAGTGCACAGGTAGCTGCCACCGCAGGAACCGTTGCTGCCGGAGGTCACGTCGAAGATCGAGTTGGTGTGGCTGTAGGGGTCGGAGCCGTAGGTGACCGGGCCGCCGTTGACGCCGTAGATGCCGGCGATGACCGGGGCTGCGACGCTGGTGCCGCCGTAGACCTGCCAGCCGGACTTGGTGCCGAACTTCTTCGGGGCATACACGGCCACGCCGGTGTTCGGGTCGGCCACGGCGGAGACGTCGGCCACGGTGCGCTTGGCGCAGCCGGTGTCCAGCTGCCACGAGGGCTTGGCGTAGACGGTGCTGCAGCCGCTGCCGGCGCCGCTCCAGGCGGTTTCGACCCAGCCGCGGCTGTTGGTGGAGGTCTTCAGCGAGGTGCCGCCAACGGCAATCACGTGCGGCGAAGAGGCCGGGAACTGCACGCCGTAGCCGCTGTCGCCCGAACTCACCACCACGGCGATGTTCAGGTGGTCGTAGGCCGACTCATAGCTGGTCGAGCCGGACTCGCTGCCACCGTAGCTGTTGCTGATGGCACGCACGCCAGGCAGTGCGGCTGCGGTGTTGACGGCCTTGGCCAGGTTGGCCGAGCTGGTCGACGTGGCTTCGACGAAGACGATGCTGCAGGACGGGCACATGGCGCTGACCATGTCCAGGTCCAGCGCGGCTTCCTGGTTCCAGCCCTTGTTGGTGCCCGGATAGTTGGTGCCGCCGTTCTGGTCGATCTGCTTGAAGCAGCCGTTGGCCTTGGTGCAGGCCGGCAGGCCGAACTGCGAGCGGTAGACCGCCAGGTCGGCTTCGGCATTGGCGTAGTGGTAAGCGTCCACGACCGCGATCACGGTGGCCGCGCTGCCGTTGCCGGTGATCTTGTAGGCCGAGCGCAGGCTGGCCGGGCTCAGGCCGCTGGGCGCTGCCGTGACCAGGTCTTCGCCATTGCGATCCAGCACGATGTGCGCATGGCAGCGCGCATGGCCTTCGGCCACATCCCTGCTGCATGCCTCACGCGTGTGCACCAGCTTGCGCGCTGCGCTGCCGAGGTCTTGCGCGCTCGCGCCGACACTCAGCAACTGCAACACCGCGGCGGTCAAGGTGACCCCCAAAATCCTGAGCCTGATTCCTCGCATACAAACCTACTCCTGAAAAAACAAAAAGCATGTCAGGACCGCGGCAAATGCCCGAGTTCGCCCGTCTTCAGGGCCCTCTGCATGTCACCGCGGCGTGGGTCGGATCGACCCCTGATTCGCCAAGCGGCCGATGCTGCTACAACAAGTGTTTTTGAGGCTGTCCAAAGCCTGTCAAACCGCCTTCCAGCCCCTAGTTCACCGCCTCATCCCCCTATGTCAAACCCTTTTCCGTTGACCATCCTGACCGGCAGCTCTCGCGGCATGGGCGAGGCCATGGCCGCCCAGTGCCTGCAAGAAGGCCACTGCGTGATCGGCATCTCGCGCCGGCACAGCGAAGCGCTGGATGCACTGGCCGCCAGCCGCGGCGCCACGCTGCTGCAGTGGCGCCATGACCTGGCCGAGCCCGAGGCCGCCGGCTGGGCCCTGCTGGACTGGCTGCAGGCGCAGGCACCCGGCCGTTTCAGCCAAGCCACCTTGATCAACAACGCCGGCGTGATCGCGCCGCTGCAGCCCCTGGCCGACATCGACCCTGCAGCCACCGCCAAGGTGTTGCGCGTGGGCCTGGAGGCGGCCATGGTGATGAGCACCATGTTCCTGCGCGGCACCCGCGGCTGGACGGTGCCGCGCAAGCTGCTGAACATCTCTTCCGGGCTGGGCCGGCGCGCGATGGCCGGCAGCGCTTCCTACTGCGCGGCCAAGGCCGGCATGGACCATTTCAGCCGAGCGCTGGCGTTGGAAGAAGCCCTGCAGCCCAACGGTGCCAAGGTCGTCTCGCTGGCGCCCGGCGTGATCGACACCGGCATGCAGGACCAGCTGCGCGCCGCCGACCCCGCGGCTTTCCCTGACCACGCCAACTTCGTCGCACTGAAGGCCGGCGGCCAGCTGCTCAGCCCGGCCGACGCCGCGGCTCGGGTGTTGGCCTTCCTGGCCAGGCCGGACTTCGGCGGCAACCCGGTGGCGGATGTGCGAGACGCCAGCGCATGAGCGGCGACCTGCGACCCGTGCCGTGGATCGTGCCGCTGCTGTGGAGCCTCGTCGGCCTGGCCTTTGTCGCCTCCGGCTGGCAGCCGTTCGACCGCGGCACCTGGGTGCTGGAAGTGACGCCGGTCGTCATTGCCGCGCCGCTGCTGTGGGCGCTGCGCCGCCGCTGCCCGTTCACGCCGATGCTGCTGGGCCTGATCGCCGTGCATTGCCTGATCCTGATCTACGGCGGCGCCTACAGCTATGCCCGCGTGCCGCTGGGCTTCTGGCTGAAGGACTTGCTGGGCACCGAGCGCAACCCTTACGACCGCATCGGCCACCTCGCCCAGGGCCTGGTGCCGGCGCTGGTGGCACGCGAGGTGCTGATACGGCGTGGGGTGTCGGCCGGGCGCTGGCTGACCGGCTTCCTCAGCCTGTGCGTGGCGATGGCCATCAGCGCGTGGTACGAGTTGATCGAATGGGCCGCGGCACTCGCGCTGGGCCAGGGCGCCAACGAGTTCCTGGGATCCCAGGGCGACATCTGGGACACGCAATCCGACATGTTCTGCGCCTTCATTGGCGCGCTGCTGGCGCTGGCCTTGTTCTCCCGCTGGCAGGACCGGCAGATCGCCCGTGGACCGCGCTGGCAGGTTTCACCCCTCAAGACTTGAGCCATCAGGAGACAGCCTGTGCATACCCTGTTCGGTTTCCCCGGTTCCGGTTCGGCCGCGGTCGAGCTGGCGCTTCACCGTTGTGCCCTGCCCTTCGAGTTGGTCAACGCCGCCTCGTGGGCGCCTGAGTCCGCACGCGAGCAACTGGCCGCCGCCAACCCGCTGCAGCAGATCCCGACGCTGCGATTGCCAGGCGGCGCGGTCATGACCGAAAGCGCCGCGATCCTGATACAGCTCGGCCTCGAACACCCGGGCAGCGGCCTGCTGCCTGGCACGCCGGCCGAGCGCGCGCAGACCGTGCGTGGCCTGGTCTACATCGCCGCCAACTGCTATTCAGCCATCAGCATCACCGACTACCCCGAGCGCTGGCTGGACGGGTTCAAGGACGGCGAGGCGCCGCTGCGGCGCGGCAGCCGTTCCCAATTGCATCATCACTGGACGCTGTTCGCCGACCAGTTCATGCCGCTGGCCGCAACCCAACCTTTCCTCGGCGGCGCGCAGCCGGGCGCGCTGGACTTCCTGGCGGTGGTGGTGAGCCGCTGGTCCGGCACGCGCCGCGCGATGCACCAGCACAGGCCTGCATTTTCCGAGCTGCTGCAGCGCATTGAAGCCGACCCGCTGGTGGCCGAAATCTTCCAGCTGCATTTTCCGAAGCCAGCACCGTTACACGACTGATTCGTGTCAAGACCGAGATCAGGCGACAAGGGTTAACACACCCCCAACTTGCGGGACGAGGTCAGCTCGCTTGCCTGGATGGATGCGCGCAGAATTTGCCGGTTACATCAAGCATCCGGGAGGGTGGGCATGGCAGTCGCATCGGTTTGGCGCAAGGTTGGCCGCTTGCTCATTGGCGTCGCGCTCACCTTGGGCGCAGGTTTTCAACTCGCGCATGCCGACACACCGCCCTCGGTGGGCCT
>NZ_VIDT01000484.1 GCF_006519715.1 Ideonella azotifigens | reverse complement strand
GTGAGCTCGGTCGCGGCCAACCGGCCCTACGTGGACGCGCACACCGCGCAGGCGCTCGCTGTTGCCGAAGTGAGCGGCGGAACCAGCCCGGCCGAGACGCTCAGCGAACGCGAGTTCTCAGTGTTCGTGCAGCTCGCCCGTGGCCTGAGCGTGGCGCAGATCGCCGAGAACCTGAGCCTCTCGCAGAGCACCGTCGGCACCCACTTGTTCCACGTCAAGCAGAAGCTCGGCGCCAGCAACCAGTCGGAGCTGACGCTGGTCGCCCTGCGTTGGGGGCTGATCGAGGCCTGACTGTCCGAACACGTCCGTCGCGACCCAAAGCGGAAATGGCACTTGGCGAACTGAAGGTCGTAGAGCAGACCTTTGGCACGATGCCGTATGCTTCACTGACCCACGCCACTTGCGATCGAGATGACAGCCAAGCTATCGAAGGATGAACTTCTCCGCCTTCTCGATACCCTGATGCATCCGAAGGCAAGTGGTCTGACAGATGAAGAAAGCTACAACGAGGTCTTGCTGAGGTTCTGCGCGGGATGTCCTGACCCTGTCAAAGCGCGTTGGCTTGTCGTCGAGTGTCTCGACACCATGACGGATGAAGAAATGGTTGATCGCGCGCTGGCGATGCCGTTTCGCGCAATGACCACCGTTCCGACGAGTGAATTGCCGACCGGGCACCCATTGAGGAAATTGTCCAGATAGCAGCCGTCCGTCCGCGGCCGCTTGTTGCCGGAGCCTTTAGCCCATCGGCCGGAGTGGTGCATCCGGTAGCACCGGCGGCGCATCGCTCGCCAGCGAGTACACCTCGATCCCGCTGAGCACGCCGCCGCTCTCGTAGATGAAAGCTCCGGCCGGCGCCTCCATAGGCCCGCAAAGGAAATCGCCAAGAACGTGAACCCCTGGCGGAGCAGGCGGATGACCCTTGAGCTGGAAATTGATGCTCGCACATCCACAGGCGCACTGCCAGGGGGTCACCTCAAGTTCATCGAGTTGGGCGAGAGATGGCCCGGCTTCTTCCGTTCCGTTCTCCAGCATCCACTTGGCGAGAGCGCGCTCGCCAGCAGTCAGCGCCCGATTGGTAGAGACCGCATTCATTTGCGCAGTAGCCTACCTGAAAGCCTGCGCTCGCTACCGTCAGCTCCTGGCCGGCAGCCGCCACGCCCATCGAATGCGGGTTACCCCGCAATCTGGCATGGTTGTTGCACCGCACCAATGGCGGCGGGACATTGCCGCGTCGCGGGAGCGTACGACATGCGCTGGTGGATCGTCACACTCACTCTGCTGCTCGCAGGCCCGGCCACCCGCGCCGACGAGGGCATCCTCGGCGTACTGGCCAGCTCGCAGCTGACCCGGCTCGACCGCGTGACCCCGGCAGACCCCGCCAGTCCACGCGCCCGCACGGTGCGCGCCAGCTTCGAGACCCTGGCGCGCGTGTTGGCGCTCAGACACCCGGTGGAACTGCGCATGATCGAGGGCGACACCATCGCGGAGACGCTGCAGGGCCGCATCATCGTGGCGAACGAATCGCTGGGCGACCTGAGCGAGGGCGAGCGGATGTTCGTTCTCGCGCACGAACTGGGGCACATCGAGCTTCGCCACTGGGAGCAGACCGAGCGCCTCTACCAGAAATGGGTTCCGGGCGCCGTGACGCCAGACCAGACCGAGCCGGTGGCCGCACTGCTCGGACGCGACGCCTCCGGGCTTGCGCACCGGCAGGAACTCGAGGCCGATGCGTTCGCGCTGCATGCGCTGCACGCACTCGGCCGCACGTCTCAGGATGCCATGACAGCCTTCATGCACCTGGGCATGACCCAGGACACCGCCACGCACCCGGGAACGCGCAAACGGCTCGCATCGCTGCGAGCCGCCGATGCGCAGTGGTCGCGTGACGCTCAGGCGACGACTCGGAACGAGCTCATCGACTCCGTCAACTTGCCCGACTGACCCTTCAGCGACTGGGCCGCTGCCGCGAGTTCCTCGACGAGCGCGGCGTTCTGCTGCGTCATCGTGTCGATCTGGGCAATCGCGCTGTGCACCTGCTCGATGCCGTTGCTCTGTGATTGACCGGCGTCGGCGATGTCGGTGATCAGGGACGACACGCGCTTCACGCTTTCCAGAATCTCCTTCATCGTGCGCCCCGCGTCGTCGACCAGCTTGGAGCCGGCCTCGACCTTCTGGGTCGAGTCGCCGATGAGGGTCTTGATCTCACGTGCGGCGGTCGAGCTGCGCTGCGCGAGACTGCGCACCTCGGAGGCCACGACCGCGAAACCGCGGCCGTGCTCGCCGGCCCGTGCCGCCTCGACCGCGGCATTCAGCGCCAGGATGTTGGTCTGGAAGGCGATGCCGTCGATGACGCCGATGATCTCGGAGATCTTGGTCGCGCTGCCGTTGATCTCGCCCATCCGCAGGATCACGTCGCGCATCGTCTTCTCGCCGCGCGCTGCGACCTCGCTCGATTGCGTGACGACGGTGCGTGCCTCCTGCGTGCTGCGGGCATTGCTCTGCACCGTGTTGGCAAGCTGATCCATCGAGCTGGCGGTCTGCTGCAATGCGCTGGCCTGGCTCTCGGTACGGGTCGAGAGGTCGAGGTTGCCGTTGGCGATCTCCTCGGAGGCGATGTTCACGCCACCCACCGTTTCGCGCACCGCCAGCACCGTCTTGCGCAGCTTCTTGCGCATCGAATTGAGTTCGGCGCGCAGCCACGAGATCTCGTCCTTGCCGGGCGAGTCGATCACGCTTTCCAGGTCACCGCCGGCGATGCGGATCACGCATTGCACGGTCGATTCGACCGATTCCTTGATGCTGCTGCGGATCAGCATGCCCGCGAGCAGCGAGAACGCGCAGCCACCGAGTGCGGCAAAGCCCATGAACCAGACCGCGGTGCTTGCCGGCATCCCACCTTGCAGCGCCCATGCGCCACCAGCGCAGATGCCTGCGATGATGACTGCGGTGCAGCCAAAGCCAATCGTCACCCGGCGCACCAGGCTCACTCTCCGAATCCAACTCATGTGTGTCTCCGATAAACACCGCGATCGGCATCCCGTGCTTGCGATGCCCTGTTCTTTGTCGCTGAGGGGAGTTTCGGCCGCATTGGTTTCGACTTAAACAAATAAGTCACGCCACGCGGTCGCTGCGTTCAAGGGGGACCTGACGCGAAACAGCAGGTCTGGGGGCGCGCATGAGGAAACGCCGGGCCGCCCCAAGTTTTCTCATCCCCCTCGGGGGGCCTGACGCGAAGCGGCAGGTCTGGGGGCGCCATCAAGCCGTGTCGATGATCGGCCAGCCCGCCTGCAGCGCGTGCTGGCGCAGGCGGGTGTCCGGCCGCACGGCGACCGGGTTCGAGACCGCGCCGAGCAGCGGCAAGTCGCTCGCCGAATCCGAATAGAACCAGCTGTGCTCGAACGCCGCCAGGCCATCCGCGCCGCCGGGCATCTGCTGCGCCAGCCATTGCTGCACCCGCGTGACCTTGTGCTCGCGGAAGCAGGGCAAACCGTCAATGGCGCCGGTCAGCGCACCGTCCGGGTGGCCATCGGCGGTCGCCGCCTCGGTCGCGACGACATGCGCAATGCCGAACAGGCGAGCGCAGGGCTCAGCGATGAAACGGGTGGTGGCGGTGACGAGGGCGCAGAGCTCGCCAGCGGCTAGGTGGCGCTGCACCAGCGCACGCATGGCTGCGGGCACGCGAGGGCGCAGCGCACGCTCGAATTCGTTCGCCCACTGCGCCAGCCTCACCCGCGGCACGCTCGCCAGCGGCGCGACGCTGGCGAAGTGCATCGCGTGGATGTCCAGCGTGCCGGCCACGTACTGCCTGCAGTAGCCGAGGTAGGTTTCCTCGGCCTGCGCAGGCAGAACGCCCCGCCCGACCAGGAACTGCGTCCAGGCCATGCCACTGTCGAACGGGATCAGCGTATGGTCGAGGTCGAACAGCGCGAGGTTCACCGGCGTACCTTCGTGCTGCGCACTGCGGTGCGAGCTCCTTCGGACGGCCGAGCGGGGCTCACTGGCATACCTTCGTGCTGCGCACTGCGGTGCGAGCCCCTTCGGACGGCCGGGCGGGGCTCATGCGGAAACATGCCGCGGCAGCACCGCGAGTTCGGCGGGCAATGCGCCGCGCAGGGCGTTGCACACGACGATGCGCTCTGCTTGCGCGAGATCGGCGCGCGTCAGGCTGCGCAGCTGCGCGTTCCAGGCCGGGTCGTCGAGCAGCACGCCACGCATCACGCCCGGGAGCGCCCCGTCGGTGATCGGCGGCGTCCACCAGCGGCCATCGATGCGAACGAACACGTTGCTGCGCCCGCCTTCGACGAGCCGGCCCGCACGGCTGAAG
>NZ_VIDT01000483.1 GCF_006519715.1 Ideonella azotifigens | reverse complement strand
CTTCACCCGCCTGGTGCAGCGCGGCGCGGGTCGCCGGCACGTCGGCCAGCACGTTCAGCAGGCCGAAGTCGTGGATCATGCCGTTGTAGCGGGTGACGACGGTGGGCACGCCCGCGGCGTCGAGCTTGCGGCCGTAGGCTTCGCCTTCGTCGCGCAGCACGTCCTTCTCGGCGGTGATGACCAGCGCGGGCGGCAGGCCCTTCAGCTGCTCGGTCGTGGCCAGCAGCGGCGAGGCGTGGATGTCCTGGCGTTGCTTGGCGTCGCTGGTGTAGGCGTCCCAGAACCACTTCATCATCGGCCGGGTCAGGAAGTGGCCGGCCTCGAATTCGTCGTAGGAGGCGTTCTCGAAGCTGGCGTTGGTCACCGGCCAGAACAGCACCTGGGCGCGCAGCGCGGGGCCATGCTGTTCCTTGGCCATCAACGCGGTGACGGCCGCCATGTTGCCGCCCACGCTGTTGCCCACCACCGCCAGGCGCTGGCCGTCCACGCCGATCTCGGCGCCGTGCTCGGCCACCCACTTGGTTGCGCCATAGATCTGCTGGATGGCCACCGGATAGCGCGCCTCGGGCGAGGGCGTGTAGTTGACGAACACCGCGACCGCGCCGGAGTCGGCCACCAGGTCGCGCACGAAGCGCTCGTGGGTGGGGAAGTCGCCCAAAATCCAGCCGCCGCCGTGCACGAAGATGAAGGCTGGCAGCACGCCCTTGGCGCCCGCGGGCCGCACGATGTGGAGCTTCAGCGGCTGGCCGTTCACCTGGATGGTCTTCTCGCTCACGTCGGCCGGCGGCAGCTTGGCGCCAGCTTGCGCACCGACCAGCACCTGGCGCGCATCGGCCGGGCTCAGCGTTTCCAGCGGCTGGCCGCCGCCCTTGGCCAGGGCCTCCAGGAAGGCCTGGGTCTGGTGCTCCACGCCGGGGCTGCCGGCGGCAGTGGCGGAGCCGACCGTGATGCCGAGTGCGAGGGCGGCGGCGGCAGAAGCGATCAGGGTGCGAACGGAGGTCATGGCAGTTCCTTTGGGCTGACGGTTGAGGGTTGGCGCCGCGCTGTGGTCCAGAAAGGGCTTCAGCGCGGCGTTCGATGGACTGAACTTTGCCTGCCGGGTATGTATGTTTGGTATCTTTGCGTTCTTGAAAAATATCAATTAGTACAGTGAGCCTCACGCCTGACCTCAACGAAGCTGGCTGCACGGCCACACCCATGGACCGGCTCGCCGCGCTGTTCGAGCGCTTTTCAGTCTCGGCGCGCACCTTCCAGAGCGGGGCCTTGTGCGGCATCAACGCCATTGGCGAAGATGAGACGCGCGGGCAATTGCACGTCGTCCGCGCTGGCCGGTTGGCGGTGGACCACTTCGGCGCGGCGCCGCCGCTGGAGGTGTGCGAGCCCAGCCTGCTGCTCTACCCGCGGCCGCTGCCACGCCGCTTCATCACCGACGCCCAGCGCGGCGCCGACATGGTCTGCGCCCACATCGAGTTCACCGGCAGCGTGGCCAACCCGGTGGCCGCGGCGTTGCCGGACGTGGTGCAGCTGCCGCTGGCCCAGGCACCGGAAATGGATTTCCTGTTGAGGCACCTGTTTTCGGAAGCCGATGCGCGCAACTGCGGCCGCCAGGCCATGCTGGACCGGCTGTTCGAGGCACTCCTGATCCAGCTGCTGCGGGTGGTGATGGACCGGGGCCATGTGCGCTCGGGCATGCTGGCCGGCCTGGCAGACCCGAGGCTGCGCAACATGCTGGTCTCGCTGCACGAGCGCCCGCAGCAGCCCTGGTCACTCGAAAGCCTGGCCGAACTGGCCGGCATGAGCCGCACGGCCTTCGCCAACACCTTCCGCGATGTCGTCGGCGTCACGCCCGGGGCCTACCTGCAGGCCTGGCGCATCGGCCTGGCCCAGCAGCACCTGGCTGCCGGCATGCCATTGAAGCTGGTGGCCCAGGAGGTGGGCTACAGCAACGAGGCCGCGCTGTCCCGCGCCTTCCAGGCGCAGACGGGGCAGCGGCCGGGGGAATGGCGGCGCGGGGCGTCTGCCGCTGGGGTTGACCAGGCTCCCGGATCACCGGCGCGAGTTGGTCAAAATTCGCATTGAATTGGTGGGTTCACGGCTGCTCGCCTTCGGGGTCGCAGCGCAGCGCCGCGCTGCGCTGTGCGACCAGCTCAATTGTTGTGACAGCGTCACGACAATGGCTTCGCTGGGAAATGCCTCGGCAAACTGGATCATGCGGGCCAGCTCGGCGTAGCTGAACCCTCGGCCATGGTCGGCCGTCAATTCTCGTGACACCGTCACGAGAATCTGCTTGCCATACGCCGCCCTGCCGCCTTGAAGATGCTCTCTCGCAAGGCGCTTGCCTATGTGCCAGCACAGCAAGGTCTGAGTGGCGTACGCAGCCGCTGCAATTCGCTCGCGGGCCGACCTGACAAGCGCGCGCAGATCGCCCATCAGGGCGGCTTCGTCGATGCCCTCGGGCACCAAGGCTGCGGGTGACGGCGCTGCGGCTTTCGGCTTCATGGCCGGGATTGTCCAGCACCTAGGGGCATTTGCCCCGCCAGCCGCTGAGCTCCGGCCATGGCCAAGTGCAGTGGCGGGCGCGACGGAAGAAGCGCCGGGCTGCCTGAATCTCTTCGGCGCCGACGGGGGCCCAAGTCGGCCCCGTCGCAGGCACTCACGCCTCCGGCGTGAATCCCACCCGCTTGACCAGCGGGCCCCAGGCGGCGGACTCGGCCTTGACGGCCTTGGCCATGTCGGCCGGGGTGATGGCGGAGGCTTCGAAGCCGAGTTGGGAGAAGGCCTCGGCGACATCCGGTTGGGCGACGGCAGCGCGAATGGCGTCTGCCGCCCGGGTGACGGCTTCGGGCGAGGCCTTGCCGGGCAGGAAGAAGCCGTACCACTCCTGGATCTGCAGCGCGGGGAAGCCTTGTTCGGCGTAGGTGGGCACGTCGGGCGTGAAGCGGGAGCGCTTGGGGCCGGAGGTGGCCAGCACGCGCAGCTTGCCGCTGGCCAGGTGGGGCAGGTAGTCACCAATGGGTGAGCTCATGGCCGGGATCTGGCCGCCCACCAGGTCCTGGATGCCCGGCGCCGAGCCCCGGTAGGGCACGTGGTTCAACTCCACGCCGCTTTCCTTGGACAGCAGCATGCCAAGGAAGTGGGGCGGCGTGCCGGCGCCGGGCGTGGCGTAGCCAGCCTGGGCCGGGTTGGCCTTGACCCAGGCGAAATAGTCCTTGAGGTTCTTCACCGAAGCCGGCACGGCCGGGCCGACACCGAAGGCGAAGCTGATGATGCAGGCCGTGCTGACGGGGCTCACGTCGTCCGTGGTGTACGGCAGCTTGGTGAAGATGTGCGGGTACAGCGTGATGATGGAGGCCGGCGTGAGCAGCAGGGTGCTGCCGTCGGGCGGGTTGCGGCGCAGTTCGTCCACGCCGATGCGTCCGCCCGCGCCGGGCTTGTTGTCCACCAGCACGACCTTGGCGTAGTTGCCGCGCAGCTTGTCGGCCATGCGGCGGGCCACCGCGTCAGTGGTGCCGCCAGGGGGGAAGCCCACGACGATGCGGGCGGTCTCCAGGTTTTGTGCCTGCGCGAGGCCGGGCAGGGCACCGGCGGCAAGCGTGCCGCCAGTGGCCAGCAGGAACTGTCTGCGATCAAGGTCCATCGGTTTGTCTCCGTTGTGGGCGGGCCGTCAGCGCGGCCCTTTTTGGGAATCGGGAAAACAGTTCAGCGGGGCGCCATGCGCAAGGCGCCATCCAGCCGGATCACCTCGCCATTGAGGTGCCCGTTTCGGACGATGTGCAGCGCCAGTTCGGCAAACTCTTCCGGCTGGCCCAGGCGCTTGGGGAACGGGATGGACGCGGCCAACGACTGCTGCACCTCGGCAGGCAGCTCGTGCAGCAGCGGCGTGAGGAACAGGCCCGGCGCGATGGTGGCCACGCGCACGCCGAACTGCGCCAGGTCGCGCGCCAGCGGCAGCGTCAGCGAGACCAGGCCGCCCTTCGAAGCCGCGTAGGCTTCCTGGCCGATCTGGCCGTCGTAGGCTGCCACCGAGGCGGTGTTGACGATCACGCCACGTGCTCCATCCTGCAATGGTTCCAGCTTGACCATGGCCGCGGCGGCCAGGCGGATCATGTTGAAGGTGCCGACCAGGTTGACGTTGATGATGCGCTGGAAGTCCTCGATCGGCATCGGCGTGCCGTCCTTGGCGATCAGCCGCTTGGCGCCGCCGATGCCGGCCACGTTCATCAACACACGCGCCGGGCCGTGGGCTTCTGCCGCGGCGGCCAGCGCAGCCAGCACGCTGGCGGTGTCGGTGATGTCGCAGCGCAAACCCAGGCCGCCGATCTCGGCGGC
>NZ_VIDT01000482.1 GCF_006519715.1 Ideonella azotifigens | reverse complement strand
GCCTACAAGGGCAGCGCGCCATGGCCGCTGCGCCTGGCCTCGCCGGTGGCCGCCAAGGACGGCTGGAGCGAGCGCCGCAACCTGGTGTACCAGACCAGCCCGAACGAGGAGCGTGGGGTCAGCGCGCTGGTGCAGCGCGCCAACGGCGCGTGGACCGTGGTGATCGCGGACATTGCCAACGCCGTTGGCGAAAAACGCGGCGCGCAGCTCAGCCAGATCTTCGGCAAGCTGCTGCCCAAGGGCTATGAGCGCGAGAGCTTCGCCGGCAAGAAGGCAGCGCCGCTGACGCCCGAGCGCATGGCCATGCTGAGCCAGTTCGTGCAGCAGGCGATGGCAGAGACCCGGGTGCCTGGCGTGGCCTTCGGCCTGGTGCAGGACGGCAAGCTGGTGTTTGCCGGCGGGCTGGGCGTGCGCGCGCTGGGCCAGCCGGAGAAGGTGGACGCCGACACGCGTTTCCAGATCGCCTCCAACACCAAGGCGATGACCACGCTGATGCTCGCCAAGCTGGTCGACCAGAAGAAGATGGGCTGGGACACGCCGGCCACGCAGTTGCTGCCTTCGTTCAAGCTTGGCAGCCCCGAGACCACGCGGCAGGTGCTGGTCAAGCACCTGATCTGCGCCTGCACCGGCATGCCGCGGCAGGACCTGGAATGGCTGCTGGAGTTCAAGGACCTGACGCCCGAAGGCGCCATGAAGCTGCTGGGCACCATGCAGCCGACCAGCGGCTTTGGCGAGCTGTTCCAGTATTCGAACCCGATGGCGGCTGCGGCCGGCTACATCGGCGGCCACGTGGCCTACCCGGCGCTGCCCATCGGCCAGGCCTATGACCAGGCCATGCAGGCCCTGGTCTTCGACCCGCTGGGCATGCGCCGCACCACGCTGGACTATGCGGCGGCGCAGGTGGGCAACACCGCGATGCCGCATGCGCCCGACGAGGACGGCAGGATGGTTGCCGCCGAGCGCCGCATGAACCTGTCCATCGTGCCGATGCGGCCGGCCGGTGCCGGCTGGAGCACGGTCAACGACGTGTTGAAGTACGTCTCGATGGAACTGGCGGAGGGCAAGCTGCCGGACGGCAAGACCTACGTCTCGCGCGAGGCGCTGCTGGCCCGGCGTGCACCGCAGGTCACCGTCAGCACCGACCTCACCTATGGCATGGGGCTGGAGGTCAATACCGTCTACGGTACGCCGGTGGTGCACCACGGCGGCGACATGATCGGCTACCACAGCGACATGATGTGGCTGCCCGAGCATGGCGTGGGCGCGGTGGTGTTGACCAATGGCGACCTGGGCTGGGTGATCCGCAGCCAGTTCCGCCGCAAGCTGCTGGAGGTGCTGTTCGATGGCAAGCCGGAGGCTGACGCGGCAGTCGCGACGCAGGCCAAGGCCTACTACGACGACCTGGCGGTGGAGCGCAAGTTGCTGACGGTGCCGGCCGACCCGGCGGTGGCTGCGAAGCTGGCCAAGCGATATGTCAACGCCGCCGTTGGCGCGATCGAGGTCAGCCGCATCGGCAATCGCCTGCACTTCGACTTCGGCGAATTCGACAGCGACATGGCCACGCGCCAGAACCCGGATGGCACGACCACCCTGTCCACCCTGGTGCCGGGCTTCAGCGGCGTGGAATTCGTCGTTGGCCAGAAGGGGGACAAGCGCACGCTGACGCTGCGCGATGCGCAGCACGAGTACGTCTTGATGGCGCAGTGATGGGGCACCCGGCTCGGTGAGTACACCGAGCCACCCGCCGGGCGGGTTCGCGGGTGCGCCGGCAACGCCAGCGGATCAGCGCAAGGTCAGGCCACGGTCCCGCACGTGCCAGATCAGACGGGCAAGGTGAACGCCAGGCCGATCTGCGAGCCGTAGATCGGGTAGCGCACCTTGCAGCGGTAGCCGCGAAGCCGCTCGGCGTCCCAACCCTGGGTCTCGCAGACGTGGCGGATCAACTCGGAATATTGCGGGAACTCAGGCATGCGGAACGCGGCAGGGCCGCGGCCGAGAAACTGCACGCTTTCCAGCATGTCCAGCCGATCACCGACGCGCGCCGGGTCGTCAGGATGGGCAATGCCCCGCACCACCGTGTCGTAGAGCCGCACCTCGGGCACCACGCCAGGCCAGACATCCTCGTGCAGCAGCGCATCGACGATGTAGGCCTCCGATGGCGGCTCGGCCTGTCCGCCGAGGCCCGAAGTAGGGCCGCCGCTGCCGCGGCGTGCACGGTGCAGGTTGCGATAGAGCATCGCGAAGACAAGGTCGCCGCCGTGGCCATCTGCCCGCCCCAACGGCAGGCCGGAAACCGCGGTCTCGACGATGTGGCCGTGGCTGGCCACTTCGATCTCGTCAGTCGAGATGGTCGAATACTGCGGCAGCAGCATGTCGGCCATGTTGTGAACCGCCTGGCCGCCAATGCCCGAAGCGGTGAAGTGCGCGCCATCGGCCGCCATCGAAGAACTGCAGACCCGCAGCACGCCTGAAGGCCGGGTGCGCCGGCAGCCCAGCAACGCGTCAATGCCGATGCAGTCGTGGTAGGTCGGGTTGGTGGCGGACGGGTACAGGATGCCGGTGTTCAGCACCAGTTGCGCCTGCACGCCACGCAGGGCGCTGACGGACTTGAAGGCCGCCGTCTTGTGGCGCAGCTCGAAGGTCGCGCGGGACTCCTGCGCCCAGTCGCTGAGCACGGCCTCCAGCGTCGCGCGGTCACCCATGTCCACGTCGATGAAACGCTCGAAGCCGCTGATCGCTTCATCGACCCGCGCAATGGCGTCGCTGGTCGCGCCGTGCTGCGCGGCACCCTTGAGCATCTGCCGCAGCGCTTCCTGACCGGGGATGGCAAACAGCGTGGCCAGCGGGTCGCTGCTGCGTGTGGACGTCATCAAGCGGCTGACGGCCGACTGGCTGAGCTTCAGCACCGCTTGCAGGCCCTTCTGGTCGCGGGCACCGGCACGCGCCAGCTGGCCCAGCAACGCATCGATGGAATGCTGCAAGGCCAGACCGGTGGCCTCGGCGCGTTGACGCAGCGCCACGTCGGCCAAACGGCTCCGGGGGATGTCCGAGTTCATGTCACCAGCATACCGCGACCAGACGGAAAAATATTCTGAGAATTTCTTTCAGAATTGTTGCCTTGATTCCGACACATCGATATGCTGCATTCACTTCTCGTTCATGTTCGGCCGGCACAGCACGCCAACCCGAGCCAGGCGGAAGTGCCAACCTCACCCGCCTGGCCACCACCCGGTAGCTGTTCCCGACCGTATGCATGGAGTTTGCTGAGATGACCGTTTCCCGTTCGACCTCTTTGGCCCTGGCCGCCGCTGCCGCCCTGATCGGCGGCCAGGCCGTGGCAGCGCGCCCCTTGCCCGCCGCCATGCAGTCGCCGGCCCAGCGCATGGCAGCCATCCAGCAACAAGCAAGCCAGCAGCATGCCGCGGCCCAGGCCGCCGGCACCGCCGACAACACCGCACCGGTGCTGACCCGCTTCTCGCTGGTGGGCGACGTGAACGCGCAGTCCGTCAATCCCAAGGAAGACCTGGACGTGACGATGTCCGACGAGATGTCGGGCCTGACGACCTACATCATCAACCTGAAGGGCCCGTCGGGCCAGATGGTGCAGCGCGTGGAAACCATGTACGGCCAGATGAAGGTCGATGGCCGCATTTCCATCGGCGCGCAGTTGCTGGGTACGCCTTCGTTCAGCCGCTTCTCCGAGCCCGGCACCTGGCAGGTCGATTCGGTCTTCCTGTCCGACGGCAACTTCAACATGAAGATGTACTGGCCCGAGGACATCGCACCGCTGGGCGGCCGCACCAGCTTCGCGGTGAAGAACACCAAGGGCTACGACATCACGCCGCCCACGCTGACCAGCGGCAGCGTGGAGACGCCCAAGCTCTCGCTGTCCACGCCGCCCGCCGGTACCCCGACCGGTACGCTGCCCTATGCCAGCGTGAAGCTGGGCACCGCCGACACCGGCAACGGTGCGGTCGCCGGCGTGCTGGAAGCCATCGTCGAGTTCTGCCTGGCCAACCAGTTCGCCGACTGCGTGGACACCATCGAGCTGCATGGCCACGTGGGCCAGGTCGGCCAGGACAGCGCCACCTTCCGCGCGCTGGCCCAGCTGCGTTCGGACCAGACCCCTGGCGTCTACCAGATCCTCAATGTCTTCGTGATCGACAGCGCGCAGAACAACGTGCTGCTGCAGAGCGACAAGCTCGGCGGCGGCGATGACCTGAGCAAGTACTTCCCCGGCGGCATCACGCTCAAGGTCTCGAAGTAAGACCTGCCCGGGAGCGCCGCGGCGGCAGCAACCCCGGGGCCAACAGGTGGCCGCGGGCTGGCC
>NZ_VIDT01000481.1 GCF_006519715.1 Ideonella azotifigens | reverse complement strand
CGTCCGCCCGAAACAGGTACAGGAAGTCTTCGAGAAGATGCTGGCCCGACCGGCGGCGGTGGGCCTGGGCGGCAGCGTGCCCACCCGCCTGGCCGACCAGGCGCGGGAACTGTGGACCTTCGCGTGACCCCCAGCGCGGGCCTCGGCTGATTCAGGCAGCCGCTTCGGCGGCAAGCTGTGCGGCGTCCTGCTCGACCAGCAGCGGATCCACCGTTTCCCAGGGCGCGGGCGTGCGCACCTGGGCCCACATCGGGTTGAACAAGGCCTTGTCGATCTCGGCAATCATCGTGACCATGCCTTCGTAGCCGGCAAAGGCGTGGTGGCGCTCCTGGTTGATGTCCATCCAGGGCATGCGGGCCTTGAGGGCCACGAACTGGCTGCGGCCACCGCTGAGCATGATGTCCGCTTTCGCCTCGCGCAGCATGGCGTACATCTGGCGCGGGGTCATGTCGTCGATCATGTGGGCATCGGCCTCTTCGCCCATGATCTGCTTGATCTTTTCCTTGTCTTCCCTGGTGCTCTTCTTGATGCTGGTGCCCACCACTTCGAGGCCAGCTTCCTGCAGCGCGGCAACCACGCTCCAGCTCTTCACGCCGCCGGTGATCAGCAGCACCTTCTTGCCGGCCAGGCGCTGCTTGTAGGCGCGGATGCGCTCCCAGGCCCTCGCCTCTTCCACCGCAATCAGGGCCTCGGTGCGGTCCTGCAGCTCCGCCGGCGCGCCGCGCTCCACCAGCAGCCGGGCGATCTCGCGCAGCGTCTCGCTCATGTCGCCAATGCCGTAGAACGAGCCCTCGAAAAACGGGATGTCCCAGCGCTGCTGCATGCGCGTGGCGATGTTGATCATGGACTTGGAGCAGACCATCATGTTGGCCCGTGCTCGGTGGGCCGAGGCCACCTCGGCGTAGCGCCCATCGCCCGAGATGCAGCTGAGGATGCGCACGCCCAGGGCGTCCAGCAGCGGCTTGACCTGCCAGAGCTCACCCGAGAGGTTGTACTCGCCGATGATGTTGATGTCGTAAGGCGTCGTGTGCGTGGGCTCGACGGTGCCGATCACGTAATCCAGCAGGGCCTCGGCGCCCAGCTTGTTGCCCAGGTTCTTGGGGCCGGCAAAGCCGGGTGCGTTGACGGGGATGACCGGCTTGCCGAACTTCTCGGCGGCGCGCTTGCACACGGCTTCGATGTCGTCGCCAATCAGGCCGGTGACGCAGGTCTGGTAGACGAAGATGGCGGCCGGGTCGTACTTCTCGCAGATCTCGCGGATGGACTTGAACAGGCGCTTCTCGGCGCCGTAGATCACGTCAAGCTCGTTGATGTCGGTGGTGAAGCCGGTGCGGTAGAGCTGCGAGCCGGAGGACGCGCTGTGGCGGTTGTCCCAGGAGTTGCCTTCGCAGGCGATGGGGCCGTGCACCAGGTGGGCCACGTCGACGATGGGCTGCAGCGCAATCTTGGCACCGTCGAAGGCGCAGCCGCCGGCCGCAGCGCCAGGCGTGAGCTGCTTGGTGCAGCCCTTCTTGCGTTCCTTCTCGCTCTTGCCCTGGTTCTTGTCGCAGCCGGGTTCATCGAAGACCTGGGCAATCTTGGCTTGGAGCGATGCGGACATGACGGGCCTCCCGGCTGAGCGACGAACAAACAAGGCGGTTCGTGCCTGCCATTGCAGCTTCGGTGCCAGGCGTGCCGGGCCGCGCCAAGGTCTTGCAAAATCAAGGGCTTGCAGCGCCGGCATGGCCGGCATCCGCCGGTGCGAGGCCTGCCGTGATTGGCGGCTTTGCGACAAAGGCCGCAACAGTGCCTCACTTGACCCGCTGTTTCTCCAGCTTGCGCGCCAGCGTGCGGCGGTGCATGCCCAGGCGGCGCGCGGTTTCGGAGATGTTGAAATTGGTCGCGGCCAGCGTGTCGTGGATGTGTTCCCACTCCAGCGTCTTGATGGACGTGGTGCGCTCGGTCAGCTCCACTTCGGTGTTGCCTTCGCTGCGGTCGAAGGCGGCAATGATGTCGTCGGTGTTGGCCGGCTTGGCCAGGTAGTGGCGCGCGCCCAGCTTGATGGCTTCGACCGCGGTGGCGATGCTGGCATAGCCGGTGAGGACCACCACCACCATCTCCGGGTTGTGCGCCAGCAGCACCTGCACGCAGGCCAGGCCTGAAGAGCCGTTGGCGAGCTTGAGGTCGACGACGGCGTATTCGGGGCTGTGCAGCGGCAGCAAGGCCTGCACGCCGTCCAGGCTGGCGGCGCGGCGCACCTCGTAGCCGCGGCGCTCGAAGGAGCGGGCCAGCGTGCGCGCAAACGCGTCGTCGTCCTCGACGATCAGCAGTTGCGGTTCAGTGTCCATGGCGGCTTCTTTCGGATTTCTGCAACGTGAGGCTGGCCAGCGGCAGCGTCACGCTGACCTCGGCACCACCCTCGGCCGGGTTGCGGGCCATGATGCGCCCGCCCAGCAAACGGGCCACGTTGACCGACAGGAACAGGCCCAGGCCACGACCAGGCTTGTTCTTGGTGGATTGGTAGGGCTGGCCGAAGTGGGCCAGCATGTCCTCGGCAAAGCCAGGGCCCTGGTCCTGCACGCGCAGCACCAGCATGTCGTCTTCACAGCTCGCCAGCAGGTGCAACAAGCCCTGCGGCGCGGCTTCCAGCGCGTTGTCCAGCACATTGCAGATCATCTGCTTCAGGGCGGTATCCGACACGATGGGAAGGTCGGGTGCGTCGCTGCGCTCGTAGACGAATTCGGCTGGCTGGCGCGTGAGCTGCCATTCGGTGGCCAGTTCGTCCAGGAAGGCATGCAGCGTGGTCAGCACAGGTGATTCACCGCGGGCCTCGCCGGCGGCCATCAGGATGCCGCTGACAATGGTCTTGCAGCGCTTGAGCTGGGCCTGCATTTCCTCGATTTCCTCGCGCAGCTCCGGGTCGCCGGCAAACGGCGCCATGCGCGACCAGTCGCCGACGATGACCGACAGCGTGGCCAGCGGCGTGCCCAGCTCGTGGGCCGCGCCGGTGGCCAGCAGGCCCATACGCACGATGTGGCCCTCTTCGGCGGCGCGCTGGCGCAGGTCGGCCAGGCGAGCGTCGCGCTGGCGCAGGTTGCTGCCGATGCGGCCGATGAAGATCACGAGCAGCGCAGCGTTGATCAGGAAACACATCAGCAGGCCGCCGATGTAATGCATGGACAGCGGCGAGTCGTCCAGGTCCGGCAGGATCAGCAGGTGATGCCATTGGGTCAGCGCCACCAGGCACAGCGAGGTGAGGCCGACCATGGCCCAGACAAACGGCGTGCTCAGCAGCACGGCAGTGACGACCACCTGCAGCAGGTAGAGGAAGACGAAGGGGTTGGTGATGCCGCCGCTGAAGAACAGCTGGCCGGTGAGCACCAGCACGTCCACCAGCAGGCCGGCGAACAGCTCGGCCTGGCTGATCTCGCGGCTGGCGCGGGCCCGCAGGCCGCAGGCCAGGTTGAACATCGCCAGCGAGGCCAGCAGGATCAGCATTTCGCGGATCGGCAGCGCCAGGTCCAGCACCAGCTGCACGGTGCCGATGGTGGCGAGCTGGCCTGCCACGGCGACCCAGCGCAGCTGGATCAGCTGCAGCAGGTTCTTGCGGCCGGCCAGGCGTTCGGGCGCACGGCCGATTTCGGCAGTGGGCCGCGTAGGCTCAGCCTCGGCGATGGTCAGCGGGGTCAGGAGCGGCATGGGCGGTGGTGGCGGCAGGAAGTTGCCGCTGCCAGGCCCGGCGGGACAGCCAGATCAGCGCTGCGGCCAGCATGGCCGCCAGGGTGAACCAGGTGACGGCGTAAACCAGGTGATTGTTGCTGAAGTTCAGCACCGTCAGGCCTGCGCGCGGCCAGGTCTCGGGTGTGCCGTCGGTGCCTGCAGCTCCGGGCGGCAAGGCCTGGTCGACGAAATACGGGGCAACCAGACCGTTCAGGCCACGCGCGGCGGCAATGGCCTGCACGTCACGCGAATACCAGCGCCCTGCCGCCGGCTCGTTGGCCTGCAGCAGGCTGCCCTTGGGTTCGGTGAGCCGCAGCAGGCCGGTCAGCACCTGCGGGCCTTGCGGCTCGGTGGCCAGCCGGCTTTCGCGGCTGCGGAACTCGGGCGGCACGTAGCCGCGGTTGACCAGCAGCCAGAAGCCCTGGCGGGTGCGCAGCGGGGTCAGCACCCAGTAGCCGGTGCCGTATTCGGTGCTGGCACGCACCAGGGTTTCGCGGCTGTGGTCGAACTCGCCCTGCAACTGCAGGCGACGATATTCGTCGGCGTTGCGGTTCAGCGCCGGCCAGTCGGCCTGGACCGGTGCAGCCACCGGCGGGGCGACCTGCTGGCGCGTCACGCGGGCGATCAGGTC
>NZ_VIDT01000480.1 GCF_006519715.1 Ideonella azotifigens | reverse complement strand
TCGGCCAGCACGCGGCCCTGCAGGTCGCAGGCGACGACGTTGAGGTAGTCCACGCCAATCTCGGCGCCCAGCAGCGCGAGGCGGCTGTTGTCCATCTCCAGCGGCGTGGGTCGGCGGCCGATGGCGCCGGACACCGGCACCTCGGCCTCGCGGATCCAGCCGTCGTCAATCAGCTCCTGCACCAGCAGGCTGACGGTGGACTTGGTGAGGCCGCTGCGCTTGGCCAGGTCCGCACGTGAAAGGCCGCTGCCGGTCTTGACCAGCCGCAGCAAGGCAGCGCTGTTGATGCGCTTGAGCAGGCTTTGGTCGCCAGTGGCGACACCATCGGAGCGGGGCTGGGAAACGTTGGCCATTAATTAGTTCGAATCATAGACTTATTCGCCGGCAGCAAGTGGCAGCGAATGGGCGGCGTGGCCGCGCGCAACGGTAACCGTCTTGTACACGACACGCTGTTGTCAAACACAAGGCCTAGCCTGCGCGCACTTTGCCAACCCTCAAGGCCAGCCACATGACCGAAACCAATCGTCGCCAGTTCCTGCATTTGCTCGGGGCCACCGGCGCCGCCACCGCTGGCGCGCTGCCGCCCAGCATCGCGCGCGCGCTGGCAATTCCCGCCAACAGCAAGACCGGCACGATCAACGACGTCGAGCACGTCGTGATCCTGATGCAGGAAAACCGCTCCTTCGACCACCACTTCGGCACGCTGCGCGGCGTGCGCGGCTTTGCCGACCCGCGCGCGGTCACGCTGCCCTCGGGCCAGCCGGTCTGGTACCAGAAGGACGCCGACGGCAACCTGGTGATGCCCTTCCGCCCGCCGGTGGACAACCTGGGCCTGACCTTCCTGCCGGACCCGCCGCACGGCTGGAACGACACCCACGCCGCGTGGAACCTCGGCCGCCAGGACCAGTTCGTGCCGAACAAAGGCCTCTCGGCGATGACCTACCACCAACGCGCGGACCTGCCGTACCACTACGCGCTGGCCGATGCCTTCACCGTCTGCGACGCCTACCACTGCTCGCTGATGGGCCCGACCGATCCGAACCGCTACCACCTGTGGAGCGGCTGGGTGGGCAACGACGGCGCGGGTGGCGGCCCGGTCATCACCAATGCCGAGGCCGGCTACGACTGGAAGACCTACCCGGAACGCCTGGAAGCCGCCGGCATCAGCTGGAAGATCTACCAGGACGTGGGCGTGGGCCTGAACGCTGCCGGCTATTGGGGCTGGACCAGCGACCCGTACATCGGCAACTACGGCGACAACTCGCTGCTCTACTTCCACCAGTACCAGAACGCGCAACCGGGCACGCCGCTGGCCGACAAGGCCAAGACCGGCACCAACATCGACGCGCAAAACCGCGACCCGATGCAACTGGTGGTGCAGTTCCGTGACGACGTGGCCAACAACCGGCTGCCGCAAGTGTCGTGGATCGTTGCCCCCGAGGCCTACAGCGAGCACCCGAACCACCCGGCCGATTACGGCGCCTGGTTCATCTCGCAGTTCCTGGACGCGCTGACGGCCAACCCGGACGTTTGGAGCAAGACGGTGCTGTTCATCAACTACGACGAAGAAGGCGGCTTCTTCGATCACATGGTGCCACCCACGCCGCCGATGAACGACAAGCTGGGCGCCTCCACCGTCAGCATCAAGAACGAGATCTTCCACGGCGACGACAGCCACCCCAAGGCGCCTTACGGGCTGGGCATGCGCGTGCCGATGATCGTCGTCTCGCCGTGGAGCAAGGGCGGCTGGGTCGACTCGCAGGTCTTCGACCACACCTCGGTGATCCGCTTCCTCGAAGCCCGCTTCGGCCAGGGCAACCCGGCACTGACCGAAACCAACATCACCCCGTGGCGCCGCACGGTGACCGGCGACCTGACCAGCGCCTTCAACTTCGCCAAGCCCAACGTCAAGCTGCCGGCTCTGCCCAGCACCACCGCCTACCTGCCGCCGGACCTGGTGCGCCACGACAACTACGACGTGGTGGCACCGACCGACCCGACGCTGCCGGTGCAGGAAACCGGCGTGCGCAACGCGCGCCCCCTGCCCTACGTGCTGCATGCCAGCGGCGCCGTGGCGGCCGATGGCAGCTACCAGGTCGGCTTCAACAACCTCGGCAGCCAGGCCGCCGTGTTCCACGTGCGCGACGCGTTGCATGGCAAGGACGCACCCCGCAGCTACACCGTGGGCGCCGGCAAGTCGCTGAGCGGCAGCTGGGCCGCCAAGAACAGCCAGTACAAGCTGGCCGTGCACGGCCCGAACGGCTTCTACCGCGCTTTCCAGGGCAGCACAGGTGGCGACGGCAAGGCGCTGCTGCAGGTCGAGGCGCAGTACACCGCGGCCGATGAACAGCTGCTGACGCTGAACATCACCAACACCAGCCCGCGCTCGGTGGAAGTGCGCTTGGCCGACGCCTACGGCCGCAAGAGCCAGAGCCTGAAGCTGCATGCCGGCGCTTCCGGCACGGTCAGCTGGAACCTGGTGAAGACCTCGGGCTGGTACGACGTGAGCGTGCGCGTGGACGGCGACACCGGCTTCCTGGTGCAACTGGCCGGCCACATCGAAAACGGCAAGCCGAGCATCAGCGATCCGATGATGGGTGGCTTGCAATTGAAAGCTTGATGAAGCTCCCAGCCTTGTGAGAACACAAGGCTGTTCAACAAGCAAAAGGCCTCGCCGCAACGCGAGGCCTTTTTCGTTCCAGATCAGCCCGGCTCTCGGAGCGGATCCGTTCAAAGACCTGGCAAGGTTGGCGCACAAACAAATGGGGTCAGAGTCAATTTATCTTGAGATACCTCATTGCGGCGCCGCTTGAGTGCCCAGATAAATTGACTCTGACCCCATTTGTTTGAACCATGGCGGGGGCCGCTTCAAGGCTCGCCCCCTGCCCGTCAGTCCAGTTCGCGCAGCGGATGCACGTGCGCCGGCCACGGGCTGGCGAAGAACGGGGCGATCAGTTCGGGCGTCACGTCCGCGATGTGCGGCGGGTTCCAGTGCGGGTGATGGTCCTTGTCGACGGCCAGTGCGCGGATGCCTTCGACCGTTTCGCTGGCAGTGCCGGGTCGCAGCTGGAAGCAGTGGCGCACGAGGTCGCGCTCCAGGCGCAGGTCGTCGGCCAGCGTCATGTTGCGGGCGCGGCGCACCAGTTCCAGCGTCACGGCCATCATCATCGGCGAGCGGTGGTGCAGCGTGGCCAGCGTGGCTTTGGCGAACTCGGAGTCGTCTGAGGCCAGCGAGGCTTCGATGGCGGCCAGCGTGGGCAGGCTGAAGTGCAGGTCGATGGCGCTGCGGTGCGCGGCCAGGCTGCCCTCGCCTGCCGTCTGCGCATGCGGCTTCAGCGCGGCGGCAATGCGGGTGGCGATCTCTTCGGTGGTGTGCGGAATGTCGGCCGGGCCGCCCGGCACGGCTGACGGCTGGGCCAGCGCAGCGACCAGGGCCGGCAGTGCGGCGGACGGCACCAGGGCGTCCGCCAAGCCCAGCGAAATCGCGTCCGCCGCAGTCAGCGTCTGGCCCGTCAGCGCCAGGTATTCGCCGGTATGGCCGGGGCAGCGCGCCAGGAACCAGCCGCCGCCCACGTCCGGGAACAGGCCGATGTGGGTCTCGGGCATGGCCAGCTTGCTCAGCTCGGTGACCACGCGCACGCTGGCGCCCTGGCTGATGCCCATGCCGCCGCCCATGCAGATGCCGTCCATCAGCGCGATGTAGGGCTTGGGGTAGCGGTGGATCAGGTGGTTCAGCGCGTACTCCTCGGTAAAGAAGTCTTCGAGCTGCGGGTTGCCGGCAAGGGCCGCCTGGTGGAAAAAGCGGATGTCGCCGCCGGCGCAGAAGGCCGGCGCCTTGCCGGCGCGCCCTGCGCCCTGCACCAGCACGGCGCTGACGCTGCGGTCCTCGCGCCAGTGCAGCAGCAGCGTGGTCAGGTCACGCACCATGCCCAACGACAGCGCGTTCAAAGCGTTGGCCCGGTTCAGCGTGATGACGCCAATGTCGCCCAACTGCTCGGCCAGCACCTGGCCGCCGGAGACCAGCTCGGGCAGAGACGAAGAAGAAGCGGATGCGGTCATGGAACAGTGTCTCCGCGGGCGTCGAGGCCCGTCTTGATGATGCAATGAGGACCCGCCGAGCTGCAGCGGGCAAGGCGGCCATTGTGCCGCCCGCAGGCTCAGGTGCCCCGGCGCGCACGCATTGCCAGTGCCTCGTTGCCGGCGAGCGCCAGCAGCACCATCAGTCCACCGGCCAGCACGCTGGGCGGTGGCTCTTCGGCCCCGCTGGCCCAGGCCCAGGCGACGCCGAAGAGGATTTCCAGCAGCCCCAGCAAAGCAGCTTCCGGCGCGCTCAGCAC
>NZ_VIDT01000048.1 GCF_006519715.1 Ideonella azotifigens | reverse complement strand
CTGGCCACGCTGCAGGCCTTGTCCGGCCGCAGCCACCGGGTGTTGACCGCCGTGGGCGTGCACGACGGCCGGCGCAGCCGCTTTGCGCTCAGCCTGTCCAGCGTGCGCTTTGCAGAGATCCCCGTCGAAGTGCTCAGCCATTACGTGGCCAGTGGCGAGCCGTTTGGCAAGGCCGGCGCCTATGCCATCCAGAGCTCGCTGGCCGGCTGGATCGCGCGCATCGCCGGGAGCTACTCCGGTATCATGGGTTTGCCCCTTTACGAGACAACCCAGCTGCTGCGCCAGGCCCGCGTACGATTCTGACGACGCCGTGCCGGCAGCCGCAGGGTCAGGCCAACAGGCCACCGGCCGCCACGCATGCACGACATCCTGATCAACTGGTCCCCACAAGAGACCCGGGTCGCCATCATCGAAAACGGCGCGGTGCAGGAACTGCACCTGGAGCGCTCGCTGGAACGGGGCCTCGTCGGCAACGTCTACCTTGGCAAGGTCGCCCGCGTGCTGCCCGGCATGCAGAGCGCCTTCATCGACATCGGCCTGGAGCGCGCCGCTTTCCTGCACGTGGCCGACCTGCACAGCAGCGGCCCGCACCACGGCAAGGGCGACAACGGTCGCGGCGACGGGACCAACGCGCCGCCGCTGCCGATCGAGAAGCAGGTCTTCGAAGGCCAGACGCTCACGGTGCAGGTCATCAAGGACCCCATCGGCACCAAGGGCGCGCGGCTGTCCACGCAGATCAGCGTGGCCGGTCGCATGCTGGTCTTCCTGCCGCAGGACAACCACATCGGCATCTCTCAGAAGATCGGCTCGCCCGAAGCGCGTGAGCAGTTGCGCACGCGCATGCAGGCGCTGGTTGGCAAGCCCGAAGAAGGCGGTGGCGGTGGCTTCATCCTCCGCACCAATGCCGAGGAAGCCAGCGACAGCGAGCTGGGCGACGACATTGCCTACCTGCGCAAGACCTGGGGCCTGATCCGCCAGCGCGCGGTGTCCCAGCCGGCCGGCTCGCTGCTGCACCAGGACCTGGGCCTGGCCGAACGCGTGCTGCGCGACCTGGCAACCGAGCAGACGCAGGCCATCCGCATAGATTCGCAGCAGCAGTTCGACCTGCTGAAAGCCTTTGGCACGGCCTACACACCGGCCTCTTCCGCCAAGCTGGAGCACTACCGCGGCGAGCGGCCGATCTTCGACCTGTTCGGCATCGAGGAAGAGATTGCCAAGGCGCTGGCGCGGCGCGTGGACCTGAAGTCCGGCGGCTACCTGATCATCGACCAGACCGAGGCGCTGACCACCGTCGACGTCAACACCGGCGGCTTTGTCGGCGCGCGCAATTTCGACGACACCATCTTCAAGACCAACCTGGAAGCGGCACTCGCCATTGCCCGCCAGCTGCGCCTGCGCAACCTGGGCGGCATCATCATCGTCGACTTCATCGACATGGTGCGCGAGGAGCACCAGAACGCGGTGCTGAGCGAATTCAGGAAGCAGCTGGGGCGCGACCGCACCAAGACCACGGTCAGCGGCTTCACGCAGCTGGGCCTGGTCGAGATGACGCGCAAACGCACCCGCGAATCGCTGGCCCACATGCTGTGCCAGCCATGCCCTACCTGCGCCGGCCGCGGCCAGGTCAAGACAGCGCGCAGCGTCTGCTACGACATCCTGCGCGAGATCCTGCGCGAAGCCCGCCAGTTCGACCCCAAGGAATTCCGCGTGCTCGCCAGCGCCTCGGTGGTCGAGATGCTGCTGGACGAAGAAAGCCAGCACCTGGCCGACCTCTCCGCCTTCATCAAGAAGCCGATCTCGCTGTCCGCCGAGCCGACGATGAACCCGGAGCAGTACGACATCGTCCTGATGTAGCTTGCTGTCCACGAGGGCCGCGCTCGCGGCCCTCGTCGGATGTCAGGCGACTTCGCGTCCCGCGCCGGCCATCCAGATCCGGTACCAATCTTCGGCGCTGAGTTCGAGCTTGGTCGCCGCCATGGCTTCGTCGGCGGCTTCCAGACGGTGTGAGCCGATGACCGGGATGGGTTGGCAGGGCAGGCGCAGCAGCCAGGCCAGGGCCAGCGTGGTGGCGCTGGCGCCGCCCAGGCGTTCCCTCATGTCGGCCAGCACGGCGCGCACGGCCAGCGAGCGTTCGTCGGTGCCGGTGAACAGGCGGCCGCCGGCCAGCGGGGACCAGATCATCGGGCGCAGGCGCAGCTGTTGCAGCTGGTCGAAGCTGCCGTCGTCCAGCGGGTCCAGGTGCAGCGGCGAGCATTCGAGCTGGTTGGTCAGCAGTGGGAAGCGGCTGTTCAGCAGCGCGAACTGCGAGGCGGTGAAATTGGACACACCGAAGTTCAGCACCTTGCCCTCGCTGCGCAGCTGCTCGAAGCAGCGCGCGAGTTCATCGGCGTTCAGCAACAGGTCAGGGCGGTGGATCAGCAGCAGGTCCAGCCTGTCTGTGTGCAAGGCCTTCAGCGAGGCTTCGACGGAAGCGCGCACGTGCGCGGCCGAGCTGTCGTAGGACTTGATCGCGTGGCTGGGCCGGTTCGGCGTGCTCAGCTTGATGCCGCACTTGCTGACCAGCTGCATGCGCTCGCGCAAGCCAGGCGCTGCGGCCAGCGCCTCGCCGAACAATGCCTCGACCTCGTAGCCGCCATAGATGTCGGCATGGTCGAAGCTCGTCAGGCCGCGCGCGATGCAGCCCTCGATCCAGGCCAGGCGCTGCGGCACGTCGAGCTGCCACTCGGACAGGCGCCAGGCGCCGGCGACGATGGGGGAGAGCTTCAGGTCGTTCATGGAGTGCGGTGAAGGGGGTCGTTCTTTCAGCTGCGGAACTGCATGCCGTGCAGCCGCGCGTACAGGCCGCCCTGCGCGAGCAGTTGCTGGTGGCTGCCTTGTTCGACGACGCGGCCACCGTCCATCACGACGATGCGGTCGGCACGCTCGATGGTGGCCAGCCGGTGGGCGATGACCAGCGTGGTGCGGCCCTGCATCAGCCGGTCCAGCGCTTGCTGCACCAGATGCTCGCTTTCGGCATCCAGTGCCGACGTGGCTTCGTCCAGGATCAGGATGGGCGCGTCCTTGTAGATCGCGCGGGCAATCGCCATGCGCTGGCGCTGGCCGCCGGAGAGCTGGCTGCCGTTGTGGCCGATGGGGCTGTCCAGCCCCTGTGGCAGGCTCATCACGAAGTCCAGCAGGTTGGCGCTGCGCAGCGCTTCGCGCACGCGCTCCACGTTGGTCTCTTCGCCCAGCGCCACGTTGTTGGCCACCGTGTCGTTGAACAGCACCACGTCCTGGCTGACCAGCGCGAACTGGCGGCGCAGCGAGCCCACGTCCCATTCGACCAGCGGCACGCCGTCCAGCATCACTCGGCCGCTGTCGGGTTCGACGAAGCGCGGCATCAGGTGCACCAGCGTGGACTTGCCGGCGCCCGAGGGGCCGACCAGTGCCAGCGTTTCGCCGGCGCGGATGTCCAGCGTCACGGCGTCCAGCGCCTGCGGCTGGTCTGGCCGGTAGCGCAGGTTCACGTCTTCCAGCTGCAGGTGGCCGCTGCTGCGCTCGACCTGGTAGCTGCCGCCGGTCTCGGCCGGGCTGTGTTCGATCATGTCCAGCCCGCGCTCCAGGGCGGTCAGGCCACGGGTGATGGGGGCCATCACGTCCGACAGGTGCTTGATCGGCGTGATCAGCATCAGCATCGCGGTGACAAACGAGACGAAGCTGCCGACCGAGGCGCCGCTGGAGCGCGCATGCCACAGCGCCACCACGATCACGCCAGACATCGCGACCGAGGCCAGCACCTGTGTCAGCGGCGTGATGCTGGCGCTGGACGCGACCGACTTCAGCAGCAGGCTGCGCAGGCGCTCGCTGCCCTTCTCGAAGCGCGCGGCCTCGATCCTGGCCGCACCGTGCATGCGCACGATGCGCCAGGCCAGCACGTTTTCCTCGACCACGTAGGCGAGTTCGTCGGTGGCGGTGGCACTGGCCTTGCTGAGCTTGCGCAGCCGCGCGCCCACGCTGCGCATGACCCAGGCGACGGCGGGCAGCAGCACCGAGACCAGGAGCGTCAATTGCCAGTTCAAATACATCAGGTAGCCGAACAGGCCGATCAATGTCAGCGAGTCCTTCACCATCGTGTTCATGCCGTTCATCATCTGCTGCGCGCCGGCCTGCACTTCATGAACGAGGGTGTTGGTCAGGCTGCTGGCGCTGCGGCTGCCAAACAGCGCGGGCGCGGCCTTCATCAGGTGGTCGAACATGGCGGTGCGCAGCGACAGCACGCCGCGGTTGGCGGCCCAGGCCAGCGAATACTGCGAGATGAAGCCGGACACGCCACGCAGCACGAACAGGCCGATCACCACCACCGGCACCTGCCACAGCGGCAGTGCGCCTTCCTTGAAGCCGCGGTCGATCAGCGGCTTCATCAAGGCAGCGGTCATTGGTTCTGTGGAAGCCACGAGCACCGAGGCCACGATGGAGATGGCCCAGGCCCCGCGGCCACCCTTGAAGTGGGGAGCCAGGCGGCGCAGGCGCTGAAAGAAGGAAGGGGTCATGTTCTGTGAGAGCGACCTGGAGCGGGCCCGGCAGCGATTATCGTTGTTGCTCTGCCTACAATGCGCCGCAGCCCACAATTGACGCCGGCATGGAACTTGTTGCGCGTTTTTGGAATCGAGCCCTCTACGCATGTGGAACAGACGTAATGCTTTGGGCGCGCTAGGCGCCCTCGGAACCACGGCCGCTTTGCCGGCCCTGGCCCAATTTCGAGTCGAGATCGCCGGCATCGGGGCGACCCAGCTGCCGATTGCGCTGCTGCGCTTCCGCGACGAGGAGAACAGTTCGCAGCCCATCTCGCCGGTGATCCGGGCCGACCTGGAGCGCAGCGGCCTGTTCCGCTTCGTTGACGGTGCGGCCCAGCACGACGAAACCGGCAGCCCGTCCTTCAACGACCTGCGTGGCCGCGGCGCGGATGCGCTGGTCGCCGGCTCGGTCGCCCGGCTGGCCGACGGCCGCTTCGACGTGCGCTACAAGCTGTGGGACGTGGTCAAGGGCAGCGACCTGGGTGGCCAGAGCCTGGCCGTGCCTGCCCCCGACCTGCGGCTGGCGGCTCACCGCATTGCCGATGCGATCTACGAGAAGCTCACCGGCGAGAAAGGCGTGTTCGCGACCCGCATCGCCTACGTGACCAAGGGCGGTGGCCGCTACGCGCTGCGCGTGGCCGATGCCGACGGCGAAGGCGGCCAGGTCGCGGTCACCAGCGGCGAGCCCATCATTTCGCCAGCCTGGTCGCCCAACGGCAAGGAACTGGCCTACGTCTCGTTCGAGTCGCACAAGCCGGTGGTCTATGTGCAGGACACCTCGACCGGGGCGCGCCGCCAAGTCGCCAACTTCCGGGGCTCGAACAGCGCACCGGCCTGGTCGCCGGACGGCCAGACGCTGGCAGTGACGCTGTCGCGCGAAGGCGGTTCGCAGATCTTCCTGATGCCGCGCGAAGGCGGCACGCCGCGCCGCGTGACGCAGAGCAGCGCCATCGACACCGAGCCGGCCTTCACGCCGGACGGCAGCGCGCTGTACTTCGTCAGCGACCGCGGCGGCTCGCCGCAGATCTACCGCCAGCCGGTCAATGGCGGCAATGCCGAGCGCGTGACCTTCAACGGCAGCTACAACATCAGCCCGGCCATCAGCCCTGACGGCAAGACGCTGGCCTTTGTGCAGCGCCAGGGCGGCAGCACCTTCAAGGTCATGACCATGGACCTGGCCAGCGGCAACCTGACAACCGTCAGCGACACCAGCGATGACGAAAGCCCGAGCTTCTCGCCCAACGGCCGCTTCCTGATCTACGCCACCCGCACGCGTGGCCAGGAAGTGCTGATGACTTCCACATTGGATGGCAAGATCAGGACCCGCCTGCTCACCAGCGGGCAAGACATTCGCGAACCGGTCTGGGGCCCCTTCGGCCGCTGAGCACAAAGCCCAGTCTTCGCGAGCCAACGCTGCACCACAAGCTGCATCACTTACAACAAGGAGTCTTCCATGTCCCAGTCCCTGTCCTTTTCGCCCATTCAACGCGCCGGCCTGGGCGCCATGCTGGCAACCACGCTGCTGGCCGCTGGTTGCGCCTCCAGCGTGAAGCTGGACGACACGCCGGTCGAGACCCGCACCCCGAAAGCGGTCGACAGCCAGCCGCCCGCGCAAACTTCGCAGAGCGGCGTCAACACGGTGGACCTGAACAAGAACGACCTGGGCGCTTCGGCCGTCGGCAAGGTCGTGTACTTCGACTTCGACAGCTTTGTCGTCAAGGAAGAGTTCCGCTCGGTGCTGGAAGGCAATGCCAAGATGCTGAATGCCAGCAAGCAACGCAAGCTGACCATCGAAGGCCATACCGATGAGCGCGGTGGCCGTGAATACAACCTGGCGCTGGGCCAGAAGCGCGCCGAGGCGGTGCAGAAGTCGCTGGCGCTGCTGGGCGTGGCCGACGGGCAGATGGAATCGGTCAGCTATGGTGAGGAGCGTCCGGCCGTGCAGGGCAGCGACGAAGCCGCCTGGGCCAAGAACCGCCGCGCCGAGCTGAAGGACCGCTGAAACCATGACCCGCTGGCTGAAATTCCTGCCTGCCGCCCTGGCGCTGTCCGGCCTGTGGCTGTCGGCAGTGCCGGCCCATGCGGGCGTGTTTGACGACGACGAGGCCCGCAAGGCCATCCTGGACCTGCGCAGCAAGCAGGCCCAGACCGAAACAATGCTCCGCACCCGGCTGCAGGAGCTGGCCGACCAGGTCCAGCAACTGCAGCGAGGCCTGCTGGACCTGAACAGCCAGAACGAGCAGCTGCGCGCCGAGATGGCGCGCATGCGCGGCCAGGAAGAGCAGATGCTGCGCGACCTGTCCGAAGTCCAGCGCAAGCAGAAGGACATCCAGGTCGGCGTGGACGAGCGCATGAGGAAGTTCGAGCCGCAGCCGGTCTCGGTCGACGGCAAGGACTTCAGCGCCGATCCGGAAGAGAAGAAGCTTTACGACGACGCGATGGCCAGCCTGCGCAACGGTGACTTCGACAAGGCGGCTGTCGGTCTGCAGAGCCTGATGAAGCGCTACCCGTCCAGCGGCTACACCGACTCGGCGCGCTACTGGCTGGGCAATGCGCAATACGGCCTGCGCCAGTACAAGGACGCGATCGTCACCTTCAAGGCCTTCCTGGCTGGTGCGCCAGAGCATGTGCGCGCGCCAGAAGGCTGGCTGGCCGTGGCCAACTGCCAGGCCGAGATGAAGGACAACAAGTCCGCCAAGCGCACGCTGGAAGACCTGATCAAGCAATTCCCGAAATCCGAAGCAGCTCAGGCTGCCAAGGAGCGTCTCGTCTCCCTGAAATAGCCCACCCCCTACGCGCTGACGCGCGCCCCCTCGAGGGGGCGCCGCTGGCGGACCGGCAGAGCCGGATCCGCGGCGGTCGCTGGGTTTCGGTTGTGGTTTGGCACGGATCCTAAAATCGCGGCCATGCAGCAAATCGACATCCCGGCCCTGACCCACCAGGTGCTGTGGGCCACGTTCATCCTGTCGGTGGCCTTTGGTGCGCTGGCGCAGCGCAGCCATTTCTGCACCATGGGCGCGGTGGCCGATGTGTTCCACATGGGCGACTGGACCCGCGCCCGCATGTGGGTGATGGCGATTGCCACCGCGATGATGGGCTTTGGCCTGCTGGCCGGCTTCGGCTTGATCGACCCTGCGCGAGCGCTCTACACCGCGCCGCGGCTGCTGTGGCTGTCCACGCTGGTCGGCGGCGCGCTGTTCGGCTTCGGCATGGTGCTGGCTTCGGGTTGCGGCAACAAGACGCTGGTGCGCATTGGCGGCGGCAACCTGAAGTCGCTGGTCGTGTTTTTCGTGATGGCCTTCGCCGCGCTCGCCGCGCTGCGTGGCATCACCGGTGTGCTGCGCGTCAACACGCTGGACAAGCTGGCCGTCACGCTGCCGGTTGGCCAGGACCTGCCGGCGCTGCTAGGCCCCAGCTTTGGTGCCACGCGGCAGGCGCTGGGTCTGGTGCTGGGCCTTGCCGTCGGTTCGCTGCTGTGGCTGTGGGTGCTGCTGAAGCCCGAAGGGCGCGCGCCGTCCGCGGTGCTGGCAGGGGCCGGCATCGGCCTGCTGGTCGCAGCGATGTGGTGGGTCTCCGGCCACCTTGGCTTCATTGCCGAACACCCCGATACGCTGGAGCCGACCTACCTCGCTTCGTCGACGCGTGGCATGGAGTCCTTCAGCTTCGTGAACCCGATGGCTGCGGTGGTGGACTGGCTGACGATGTACAGCGACGCCAGCAAGGTGCTGACGATGGCAGTGGTGATGCCCATCGGCGTGGTCGTCGGCTCGGCCGCCGTCGCGCTCGCGACGCGCACTTTCCGCTGGGAAAGCTTCGGTGGCGTGGAAGACATGGCCAACCACCTCGTCGGCGCGCTGCTGATGGGCACTGGCGGCATCCTGGCGCTGGGCTGCACCGTGGGGCAGGGCCTGAGTGGCCTGTCCACCTTGTCGGTTGGCAGCGTGCTGGCGACTGCCGCCATCGTGGCTGGCGCCTGGGCTGCCTTGCACTACCAGAGCTGGCGCGTGGAGCGCATGGGATGAACGGGCTCACCGATCCCCTGGAAGCCGACCTGGAGCGGCGCTTCGGCGGCCTGCGGCGGCTGTATGGCGACGCGGGCTACCAACGGCTGCGCGGGCTGCGGCTGGCCATCGTGGGCGTGGGCGGCGTTGGTTCCTGGGCTGCCGAGGCGCTGGCGCGCTGCGGCGTGGCCGAGTTGGTGCTGATCGACCTGGACCAGGTGGCCGAGTCCAACATCAACCGGCAGGTGCAGGCAGTGGGCGCCACCGTGGGCCAGGCCAAGGTGCAGGCCCTGGCCGAGCGCATTGCCGACATCCATCCCGGTTGCCGGGTGCGCCAGGTCGAGGAATTTGCCGAGCCTGGCAACTGGCCGGCGCTGTTGCCAGGCCCCATCGACGGGCTGATCGACGCCTGCGACCAGGTCAAGGCCAAGGCGATGCTGGCGGCCTGGGCGCTGGCGCAACGCGTGCCCATGGTCTGCAGCGGCGCGGCCGGTGGCAAGCGGCAGCCGCACCGGCTGGAAGTGGAGGACTTGTCCGCCGTCACGCATGACCCGCTGCTGGCCTCGCTGCGCAACCGGCTGCGGCGCGAGCATGGCGCGCCTCGGCAGGGCCGCATCGGCCTGCGCTGCGTGTTTTCGCGTGAACCGGTGCTGATGCCGGAGGCGGCCGAAGCCTGCGAGGTGGATGGCAGCCTGAACTGTGCCGGGTATGGCTCGTCGGTGATGGTGACGGCCAGCGTGGGCATGGCGGCGGCGGCGGAGCTGGTGGCCTTGTGCCTGGCTGCGCCGGCGCAAAATGCGATTGATGGTGCAAAACCGTTGCAAGCCGTCAAAAGCATGCCATAATAGATGGCTCTGCCGGGGGTTGTTAGCTCAGTCGGTAGAGCAGCGGACTTTTAATCCGTTGGTCGTGGGTTCGAATCCCGCACAACCCACCAGATGATTTCAGAAGGTGCCTGGTTTTCCAACTTGTTGGGAGCCAGGCATTGCTTGGGGCTCTTAGCTCAGTTGGTAGAGCAGCGGACTCTTAATCCGTAGGTCGAGTGTTCGAGTCACTCAGGGCCCACCAAGTTTTTCTTCTGTCGTCGCAGACCCCCAGGGCTCTTAGCTCAGTTGGTAGAGCAGCGGACTCTTAATCCGTAGGTCGAGTGTTCGAGTCACTCAGGGCCCACCAAAATTAAGATTGAAAACAAGCACCCAGGTCAAAAGCCTGGGTGCTTTTTTCTTGGCCGTTTGCCTTTGCCGCTGGCACGGTTCTGGCGTGGTCATGGCGTTGCTCCCAGTGGTGCCGGTAGGTGCTTTCCGGGGAGAATCCGCTGTTTGCCATGTTGCTGCCGCCCCGCGTATCCCTGCGGGTTTCAGGTGTCGACCGGCATCGATGCGAACCGCCATCTTTTCTAGCTTGACATGACCACTTCTACTTCTGTTCCCATGGCCGGGCCGGCCGACGTGCCCTCCGGCCAGCGCTGGAACTGGCTGCCGCGCCAAGGCAGCTGGGGCTATCACGCACTGCTGCTGACACTGGGCATCCTGGTGCTGGGCCCGCTGGGTGGCGTCACAGCCTCCTACATGAATTTCTCGCTCGGCTTTTTCGTCGGCGGCCAGGTGCTGGCCGGCCTGCTGGGCTCGGTGGTCACGTTGGGCTACGGCTCCGACGGCAAGCACGGTGCCAACTTCATCCAGACGGCGGCCGCCTCGGTCGCCGGCATGAGCGCGATGGGCGTGCTGATCCAGGCCATGGTGTGGATGGGCATGCCGCAGCCACCGGTCTGGCAGTTGATGCTCTACATGCTGTGCATCGGCATGCTGGGCGCAGGCGTGGGCATGCTCTACACGCCCATTCTGGTCGACAAGCTGCAGCTGCCGTACCCCTCGGGTTTCGCGGTGGCCAACATCCTGCGTGCGCTGACCGACCCGGTGCTGCTGCGCCGCTCGGTGGCCAAGCTGGGCAGCGGCATCGGCTTCGGCCTGGCTGGCGGCGTGGCCGCGGCCAAGGTGGCCTTCATGGGCACCATCGAGCTGTCCACCTCCACGCTGGGCGCGGGCATGCTGGTCGGTGCGCGCATCGGCATCCCGGCCATCATCGCCGGTGGCATCGGCTGGGCGCTGGTGCCGTACTTCGTCTCCATCGGCTGGCTGCACGAAGGCGACCCGTTCCGCAAGATCATGTTCCTGATCGCGCTGGGCACCATCATGGGCGCGGCCATCATCGACCTGAGCCTGATCTTCTGGCAGGCCTGGCAGCGCCTGACCGGCAGGACCGCGGCGCCGACGGCGACCGTCGAATCCTGGAAGCGCGTGGACAGCAAGCGCATGTTCATGTGGGTTGGCTTCTGGGCCGTGGCCACCGTGGGTGTCGGCCACTATGTGCTGAACCAGCCGGTCTTCTACCTCGTGTTCGCGGTGCTGCTGGTGTTCCTGTTCGCGATGGTCAACGGCATCTCGCAAGGCATCAGCGACTCGAACCCGATCTCGTCGGCCTTCGTCGTCTCCATCGTGATGATGGCGGCCATCGGCTTGAAGGACCCGGCCATCGGCCTGATGGCCGGCACGGTGTTGCTGGTCTCGGTCAGCGTGGCCGGCGACATGCAGCAGGACCGTTCCACCGGCGCGCGCCTGGGCACCAGCCGCACGCTGCAGTTCCGCTACCAGGTCGCGGGCATCTTCGTCGGCGCGGTCGTCGCGGTGGGTTTTGCCAAGCTGTTCATGGCCGCCTACCCGGTGCTGCTGCTGGACCAGACGGTGATGAAGGCCGGCGAGCAGCCGGCCGAATGGAGCGCGGCGATGACCTACAAGTTCGTCGGCGTGCTGCGCAGCCTGACGGACGACAAGCCTTACCAGCGCACGGCGATCTGGGTTGGCGTGGGCATCGGCTTTGCGGTCGAACTCGCGCGCAAGCTGATCAAGCGCAACGCTGGCTACCAGCGCTTCGTTGCTTCCGGCAAGCCAGGCTTCTGCACTGACTTCGTGTTGGACGCGGTGGTGCTGCCTTCCCCCTATGCGTGGTCCTTCGGTGGCTTCGTGAACCTGAACACCTCCGCCTGGTTCGCCATTGGCGGCGTGATCTCCAGCTTCCTGAATTCGCTGCCCAAGCCAAAGCCCAAGCCGGGCGAAACCGAGCTGCCGGAGGACATGAGCTCTTCGTCGCTGTTCGGCGGCGGCCTCATTGCCGGTGACGCACTCGCCGCGCTGGGCCTGGGCGTGATCGGCCTGCTGGCCACATTGGCGGGTTGAACCCGATGACCAAGCTCTATGGCATTCCGAACTGCGACACGGTCAAGCGCGCCCGCGCCTGGCTGGCCGAGCAGGGCGTGGCGGTCGAGTTCCACGACTTCAAGAAGCAGGGCGTGCTGGCCGAACGTGTGCCGGCCTGGCAGGCTGCTGTTGGCTGGCAGCCGCTGGTGAACCGCCAGGGCACGACCTGGCGCAAGCTGGCGCCCGAAGTGCAGGCCGCGGTGGTGGATGCGGCCAGCGCGCAGGCGCTGATGCTGGCCGAGCCCAGCGTCGTGAAGCGCCCGGTGGTCGAGTGGCCGAATGGCCGCATCACGGTCGGTTTTGTGCCGGCCGACTGGGCACCGCTGGCTTCAGCCGCCCTCGGCTGAAGCGCTGCAGCCCTGGCGCTGCGTTATCGCTTGGCCGCGCCGATCACCAGGCTGATCGGCAGCGTCGGGTCTGACCAGGCCTGCGCCTCTTCACGCAGCAGGTGCAGCGTGCGCGGATGCAGGTTGGCCCACTCGGCACCGGTCTGCAGCGTGACCTTGTCGGCCTTGCGTTGCAACTGCAGCGATTGCGGCGTCGGTTCGTCGCCGCCGCGGGCGTGGCACAGGATCACCGCCAGCCGCAGGCTCAGCAGTTGCAGCACTGCATCGCCGCGGCGGATCAGCTCGTCCACCTTCTTCAGCCCGCCGCGCTGGCCCAGCACCAGCTCGGCCAGCTGGCGTTGCTCGCTTTGCGACCAGCCTGGCGCGTCCACATGCGCCAGCAGGTAGGCGCTGTGGCGGTGGTGGTCATGGTGCGAGACCATGCGGCCCAGCTCGTGCAGTTGGGCCGCACGGCGCAAGGCGGTCAGGGCCTGTTCGTCGGGCTGCGCCGCCAGTTGCGAGTACAGCTCGGTGGCCACGTCGGTGACGCGGGCGGCCTGCGCGGTGTCGACTTCAAAACGCTTTTGCAGCACGCGCACGCTGTCGGCGTGGGCGTCCCCGCCCGGGGCGCGTTCGTGCGCCAGCAAACGGTCGTGCAGGTCGACGATCACGCCCTGGCGCAGCGCGCCCTTGGCGGGCAGCAGCGCGTCAATCTGGAAATGCATGGCCAGCGTGTAGAGGATGGCCAGCCCACCGCCGATCACCGGCTTGCGGTCCGCCTTCATGCCTGGCAGGTTCAGCTTGTCGGCGCTGCCGGCTTCGATGCAGCGCTGCATCAGCCAGCGCAGGCCGTCGGGCGTGATGCGGCCATCGGTCACGCCGCAGTCCCGCAGCACTTCCGAAACCGCGCCCGCGGTGCCCGAAGAGCCCAGCGCCTCTTTCCACAGCGAACGGGCAAACGGCTGCAGTGCCTCTTCGAACTCGGCACCAGCCGCGATCTGCGCGGCACGGAAGGCCTCGGCGCTGAAGCGGCCGTCGGCGAAATAGCGCATCGACAGGCTGACGCTGCCCACCTGGAACGACTCCGCGCGGCTGGGTGTGCGGCCGCAGCCGAGGATCATCTCGGTCGAGCGGCCACCAATGTCGATCACCAGCCGCTCGGCATGCGAAGGCTGCAGCTTGGCCACGCCGGCATAGATCAGCCGTGCTTCTTCGCGGCCCGAGATGACTTCGATCGGAAAGCCCAGCGCTTCCTGGGCGCGGCGCAGGAAGGCGTCGCGGTTGCGGGCTTCGCGCAGGGTTTGCGTGGCGACCGCGCGCACCTGGCCTGGCCGCATGCCGGAGAGGGTGCCGGCGAAGCGGCGCAGGCAGGCCAGGCCACGTTCGCTGGCTTCTTCGGTCAGCAGGCCCTGCGCATCCAGGCCGGCGCCCAGGCGCACGGTTTCCTTCAGGTATTGCAGCCGGCGGTAACGGCCATCGCGCAATTGCCCGATCTCCAGGCGGAAGCTGTTGGAGCCCATGTCGATGGACGCGAGCGGGCCCGAGGCGGGCGGTTGGGCAAAAGACGCGGCGAGAGGCATGGGGCGGCATTGTGCCCCGTGGTGGCTGGCGGCTTGGTGAAGCAGGCACTGCGTCTGGACGATGACCGGGCGGGACGCGGGAGATGGGCCTGGCTTTTAGAATCTCATATCCTGATCACAGCGAGAGGAGGCCGCTCATGAAGCACACGTCATTGCCGGACACCGCGCCGGATGCCATGGTGAATCAATTGGCGGACGATGCCCAGGCCTTGCTGCCGCCGGCCGCGCCGCCTTCGCGCCGCGAGTTCGTGCGCGCCGCGTTGGGAACAGGCTTTGCCGCCGCAGCCATGCCCATCATGGCGCAGACGGTGATCAAGACCTCGAGCGACGGCCTGCTGGTCGGTGAGGTGACGATCCCGGTCGGCGACTTCAAGATGCCGGCCTACCGCGCGGTGCCGCAGGGCAAGACCAACGCCCCGGTGATCCTGGTGATCAGCGAGATCTTCGGCGTGCATGAGCACATTGCCGACGTTGCGCGGCGCTTTGCGAAGCTGGGCTACTGCGCGATTGCGCCCGAGCTGTTCGTGCGCCAGGGTGACCCGGGCAGCTACGGCGAGATCGCCAAGCTGATCAGCGAGGTCGTCGCCAAGGTGCCGGACGCGCAGGTCATGGGCGACCTGGACGCCACCGTCGCCTGGGCCAAGGCGCAGGGCATGGACACCAGCAAGCTGGGCATCACCGGCTTTTGCTGGGGCGGCCGCATCACCTGGCTGTACGCCGCGCACAACCCGGCGGTGAAGGCGGGCGTGGCCTGGTATGGCCGACTGGTGGGCGAGCCGAATGCGCTGTCGCCGAAGAACCCGGTGGACCTGGTGGGCGAGCTGAAGGCGCCGGTGCTGGGCCTGTACGGCGGCAAGGACACCGGCATCACGCTTGACACGGTTGATACGATGAAAAAGGCGTTGGCCAGTGGCAGCCCTGCGGCGAAACAGTCCGAGTTCGTGGTCTACCCCGAAGCCGGCCATGCCTTCAATGCGGACTACCGGGCCAGCTACCTGAAGTCTGCCGCCGACGATGGCTGGCAGCGCTGCAGCGCCTGGTTCCGCAGCCACGGCGTGGCCTGAGTCCTTTCGCAGCAGTCTTCGCATCCTTGCCGGCTTCCAGCCGCGTCCCTCCCGGGCGCGGCTTTGTTTTTGTCTGACCCATGACGCTGTTCTACATTGTGATGTCCACGCTAATCGGCGGCGTGCTGTCGGTGGTCGTGGCTGCTTCGCTGACCTTTGCCGTGCTGAGCAAGCTGGTCAAGCACCTGGTCAGCCTGTCGGCCGGTGTGCTGTTGGGCACCGCGCTGCTGCACGTCATGCCGGAGGCCTTCGAGGGCGGCAAGGCCGAGCCGCACACGCTGTTCGCGGTGCTGCTGGGCGGGTTGCTGTTCTTCTTCCTGCTGGAGAAGGCCGAGCTGTACCGGCACGATCATCACCACGAAGGTGACGGGCACCACCACCACCATCATTTCGATGCCGAACGGGCCGGCCGCGGCGGCTTCAGCGTGCTGCTGGGCGACAGCATCCACAACTTCTGCGATGGCGTGATCATTGCCGCCGCTTTCCTGGCCGACCCGCACCTGGGGCTGACCACCTCGATCGCCATCATCCTGCACGAGATCCCGCAGGAAGTCGGCGACACCATCGTGCTGATCAACGCCGGGCTGAGCCGCAAGCGTGCGCTGTTCTACAACGCGCTGTCCGGCCTCGCGGCCGTGGTCGGTGGCGTGCTGGGCTACTACGTGGTGGGCGCGTGGATCGGCGTGATGCCGTACCTGATGGTGGCCGCGTCCAGCAGCTTCATCTACGTGGCCGTGGCCGACCTACTGCCGCAGATGCAAAAGCGCCTGCCCTGGCGCGACCTGGTGTCGCAGATTGTCTGGATCGGCGCCGGCCTGCTCTTGGTCTCATTCGCCATCAGCTTCATGCACGATTGAATGGGGCACCCGGTCTCGCGAGTACGCAAGACCACCCGCCGGGCGGGTTGGCGCAGCCGCTTGGGGCGGCCCGGCGCCGCTGCGCTGTTGGCGCAACAAGCCACGTGGCTGACGCTGCTACCCGCGAACGGCGGCCTTGGTGCAATTCATTTGACGACGAGCACCGGGATCTTGCAGTGCGTCAAGACCTTCTGCGTCTCGCTGCCCAGCAGCAGCGCGCTGACGCCGCGGCGGCCGTGGGAGGCCATCACGATCAGGTCGCAGCCCTTGTCCTTGGCCAGGTCGACGATGGCTTCCCAGGCGTGCACGGCTTCGACGGTGAAGGCGGTGCAGGGCACGCCAGCGGCGGCTGCGGCGTCGGTCACGACCTTGACGCGGGCGGCAGCAATGCGCTCCTGCGCGTCATAGAACTCCTGCGGCGGCACCGGCTGCATTTCGCTGATGGCGCTGTAGGGGAAGGGCTCCTTGACGCTGATGGTGGTCAGCTTGGCGCCCAGCGTGCGGGCCAGCGTGGTGGCGGCCAGGACGGCCTGGGCGGTGATGTCGGAACCGTCTGTGGGGACCAGGATATGTTGGTACATGCTGCACTCCTTCTGGCGAGCTGGCGACCCGTGGGTCGGGTGCCGACAGTGTGGCCCTGCCTCGTGGCAAGGGCTTGATCTGCCTCAAGCCCAACAGGGGCAAACGGAGTGCCGCCTGTTTCAACTCCTGGCGACAGGCCGGGCCGGGTCGGCTGACCACTCGCTCCACGAGCCAGGGTAGAGGGCCGAGCCGTTCATGCCGGCATGTTCCAGCGCCAGCAGGTTGTGGCAGGCGGTGACGCCGGAGCCGCACTGGTTCACCACCTGCCCGGGTTTCAGGCCCATGGCTTCGAAGGTGGCGCGCAGCGCCGCCGCCGGCAGGAAGCGGCCATCCGAGCCCAGGTTGTCCTTGAAGAAGCGGTTCAGTGCACCAGGGATGTGGCCCGCCACGGCGTCCAGCGGTTCGGTCTCGCCGCGGAAGCGTTCGCCGGCCCGCGCGTCCAGCACTGTGACCCGGCCGAGCTGGCGCAGCAGCGTGTCGGCCTGCACGGTCGGCATCGTCGTGTCGC
>NZ_VIDT01000479.1 GCF_006519715.1 Ideonella azotifigens | reverse complement strand
CTTTGGCGGCGATGCGCACCTTGTCCGTGATTTCTTCAGCCAGTTGCTTCAGGCCATCGGCAATGCCGATCTTGGGCTTGGCGACAAAGTCGATCGCGCCGAGCTCCAGTGCCTTGAGCGTGACCTCGGCGCCGCGCTCGGTCAGCGTGGAGACCATCACCACGGGCATCGGCCGCAGGCGCATCAGCTTGGACAGGAAATCCAGCCCGTCCATGCGAGGCATTTCGACGTCCAGCGTGATGACGTCGGGGTTCAGCGCGCGGATCATCTCGCGCGCGGCAAACGGGTCTGCCGCCGAACCGACGCATTCCATGTCGGTCTGGCGGTTGATGATTTCGGTGAGCAGGCTGCGCACCAGGGCGGAGTCATCCACCACCACCACTCGGGTCTTTGTCATTCATCGTCTCCAGGAACGGCCATTCGGATTGGCCTGCTGCCTTGTCTTGTGAGTGCGTGCGTCGTTCAGAACAGGTCGACCGAGCCGCCGCCCGTGGTGGCCGGTGCCGCCTTCTGCGCTGCCATGCGGTCCTGTGCGACCAGGGCCTCGGCATTCGCCGGTGCCAGGCGCTTGACCATGGCCTTGCCGCTGTACGGCAGGAAACAGACCTTGCGCGGGTAGATGTCCATCACATCCTTGGAGACGATGGGAATGCGCTCGGTCGCGAGGAAGTCGATCACGAACTTGGTGTTGCGCTCACCGACGTTGATCGAGTTCATGCCGCTGATCACCGCGCCGCCGCCGAAGACCTTGGCCTCCATCGTCAGCCGCGAAGCACCACGCTTCATCATCTCGTTGATCAGCAGTTCCATCGCGTAGCTGCCATAGCGGCCGGAGTCGCCGGCGCCGTCGGGCAGCATGAAGTGGTTCATGCCGCCGACCTTGGCATTGCGGTCCCACAGGCAGGCGGCAATGCACGAGCCCAGCGTGGTCATCACCAGCAGGTCTTCGTTGTCGACGAAGTACTCGCCGGGCAGGATCTTCACGGCTTCGTTCTTGAAGTGCGCGTCATAGAAGAAGAACGAGGCTTCGCCCGGCTTGCGCGGCGCGGCCTTCAGCCGCTCCAGCCGGCCGGACTTGGCACCCATGCCGGCACTCAACAGGGGAGGCGGCGGCGGCATGCCGCGGGCACCAGCGAGGGAAGCAGAGGGCAGAGTGGCCATGGGCTGGGTTCCGTCAGTCGCAAAAATCAGAGGAGGCGAGGGTGCTGCTGCAAGCGCGGCAGGCGTCACACATGTTGGTAGATCGTCTTGCCGCGCAGCGTGAACAGGTCGCGCGCGTCGGTGAAGTTCTCGGAGTGGCCGACAAACAGCAGCCCGCCCGGCTTCATCACGCTGTGGATGCGCTCCAGCACCTTGCGCTGCGTGTCGTGGTCGAAATAAATCATCACGTTGCGGCAGAACACCATGTCGAACGGCTCGCCCATGGCCCAGCGCGGGGTCATCAGGTTGAAGGGCTTGAACTCGACCATCTGCGCCAGCTCAGGCTTCACACGGATGAAGCCGCTGTTGGCCCCGGTGCCGCGCATGAAGTGGCGCTTCAGCCGCTCAGGCGACAGGCCGCGCGAGTCGGCTGCGTACACGCCCTGGCGGGCGGTGGCCAGCACCTTGGTGTCGATGTCGCTGGCGGTCAGGCGTGCGCCGCTGCGCTCGCCCAGCGACTCTGCCAGCGTCATCAGGATGGAATAGGGCTCTTCGCCGGTCGAGGCCGCGCAGCACCAGATGCGCGGCGCCTTGCCGCCCATGCCGCGCAGGGCTTCGGCCAGCGCGTGGAAGTGATGTTCTTCGCGGAAGAAGGAGGTCAGGTTGGTGGTCAGGCAGTTGATGAACTGCTGCCATTCCTCGTCGCCCGACGGGCCGGTGGCGCTCTCCAGCCATTGCAGGTAGTCCTTGAAGCTGCGGTGGCCGGTCTCGCGCAGCCGGCGCGACAGCCGGCTGTAGACCATCGCCCGCTTGCCCTCGTGCAGGCTGATGCCGGCACGCTGGTAGATCAGCTTGCGCACCCGCTCGAAGTCGGCCGAGGCAAAGGTGAACTCCTGCTCCCCGAGATCGGTCTCGCCACTGGCCGGGCTTCGCTGTGCTTCAAGGGATGCGTTCATGATGTCTCTGTGTGGCGGGTGCGGCCTGCGGTTCGCCCACGAATGGCGTACCGCTGCCCGGCACGGATGTCCGCAGGTGTGGCGATGGCTGGCAGTCTTGCAAATTAGCCCCAGCCCGAGGGTCGGAGTTAGCGGGCGTTCGCATCCCTTTTTCGGCCTGTTGGTGCCGGTAGCGCACTGCTAGACTGATTCGAAATTCCCTTGTGTCAGCAGTAATTCACACTCCGTGAGCGCTTTGCCCGAATCCCTCCCCCCCGCGGACCCCGCTGCACTGCAGCTGGACCGGGCGCTGCAGTTGCTGCAGCAGTCGGGTCGCGACGCCTTGCCCGGCGCGCCGGGCAGCGCCGCGTGGCTGCAGGCGGTGATCGACGGCCTGTGCGAGATCTCCAGTCGCGACGCCCTGACCGGGCTGTCCAACCGCCGTGCCTTCGAGGCCGCGTTGAACCGTGAAATCGACCGCGTAGCCCGCTCCGGCGAGCCTGCGCTGCTGCTGATGCTGGACATCGACCATTTCAAGCGCGTCAACGACCATCACGGCCACATCGTCGGCGATCAGGTGATCCGCGCGGTCGCCGAATGCCTGGCCGAATGCGTGCGGCCGATGGACTTGCCAGCCCGCATTGGCGGCGAGGAATTCGCCGTCATCCTGCCCAATTGCCCGCCCGCCTTCGGCCAGACCGTGGCCGAGCGGATACGCCAGCGCATCGAGCAGAAGGTCATCACCGCCGGGCTCTCGCTGCGCCTTGGCATCACCGTCAGCGTTGGTGGGGCCTATGCGCCGCAGTGGGTGCGTTCCACGCCTGCGCTGTGGACCGAACGCGCCGACCTGCAGCTCTACCGCGCCAAGTCCGAAGGCCGCAACCGAACCTGTCTGGAGCCCACGCCTGTGTCCAACGTCAGTGCCGAAGAGAAGGGCCTGCTGTTCGGGACCACCATGCCTGGGGATCTCGAATGAGTGCCGTGTCTTCCAACCCGTCTCCCATGAGTGAACTCCCTGCTGCCAGCGGCACCCGCCGCGCACGCATCACCGCCGTCACCAGCGGCAAGGGCGGCGTCGGCAAGACCTTTGTCTCGGCCAACCTTGCGGCTGCGCTTGTGCGCCGTGGAGAGAAGGTGTTGGTGCTGGACGCCGACCTCGGCCTGGCCAACCTCGACGTGGTCCTGAACCTGTTCCCCAAGATCACGCTGCACGACGTCTTCACCGGCAAGCACAAGCTGGAGGAGGCCGTGATGGCCGCACCCGGCGGCTTCCACGTGCTGCTGGCAGGCTCGGGCATGGTCGAGTACTCGCGCCTCACGCCCGAGGTGCGCGACCAACTGGTCGACGTGATCCAGCAGATGCGGCCGCGCTTCGACCGCATCCTGCTGGACACCGGCGCCGGGATTTCCGACGTGGTGCTCTACACCGTTTCGCTGGCCGACGAGGTGCTGGTCGTGGCCACGCCCGAACCCACCTCGTTGACCGACGCCTACGCCACCATCAAGGTACTGGCCACCACCCAGGGCCGGCGCGACCTGAAGCTGCTGGTCAACCAGGTCACCCAGACCGGCGAAGGCCGCACCATCCGCGGACAGCTGCAGCAGGTGGTGGACCGCTACGTGACGCCCAGCTTGGAGGCGCCGCTGAAGCTGGAGTTCGTCGGCGAAATTCCGGTGGACGCCGCGGTGCGCGACGCCGTGCGGCGGCGACAGTTGATGCTGGAATGCTTTCCCGGCAGTGCCGCCGCGCAAGCCGTCCTGGCCGTGGCCACGCGCCTGACCAGCTGACCCTCCCCCATTTTCGAACCGTGACCGAAAACTCTATCGACGCCACCACGCCCTTCACGCAACTCGGCGGCGAACCCGGCGTGCGCGCCCTGGTGGATCACTTCTATGACCTGATGGACCTCGAACCCGGCTTTGCCCGGTTGCGCGAGGTGCACGGCAGCACGCTGGACGACGCCCGCGACAAGCTGTTCTGGTTCCTCTGCGGCTGGCTCGGCGGCCCCAGCCACTACATTGAACGCTTCGGCCATCCACGGCTGCGCGCCCGGCATTTGCCGTTTGCCATCGGCCAGGTCGAACGCGACCAATGGCTGGCCTGCATGTTCCAGGCAATGGAAGACCGGGCCGTGCCGGCCGAGCTGAAGGCCAGGCTGGAGCGCAGCCTGTTTGAAACCGCCGACTGGATGCGCAACCGACCCGGTTGAATGGTGCACCCGGTTCGCCGGGTACAGCGAACCACCCGCCAAGCGGGTCGCGCAGCCGCCTT
>NZ_VIDT01000478.1 GCF_006519715.1 Ideonella azotifigens | reverse complement strand
CCGACAGGTGCTCGATGTGCCAGCTCAGGCCTTCCTGGGCCAGCAGGCGGGTGACGAACGCCAGGTCGCTCTCGCGGTACTGGATGCACAGCGAGCGGGTGCGCAAGGCCTCGGGTTCGGCCAGCGCCAGGCGCCAGTTGGCGGCGGGGTAGTCGGCAAAGATGTCTTCGGCGATCTGCAGTGCGGTCTGGTCCTGGTAGACGTGGCTGTCCAGGCGCAGGGCCAGCACGCTGAGCCAGGGGTGCATGACCAGGCGGTAGCGGGCCAGGCCGCCGTCCGAGCCGAGCTGGGCGGCTTCGGCGACATAGCCGTGCCAGGGCAGGTAGCTGCCGTCTGCCTGCTTGACGCTGAGCGTCATCTGCTCGCCGATCAGGCTTTTGAGTTCGAAGTAGGCCGAGGTGGAAAGGCAGTCCACCACCAGCTCGAAGGGCTGGCTTACCGCCTCTCGCATCACCGCGCGTTCGGCCACCAGGGACAGGGCCGGGAGCGCGGTCTGCAGCTTCAGCAGCCGCTCGCCCTCTTCCAGCCAGGCGGTGAAGTCCAGCCGGCTCTTCAGCGCCTCGAGGCCAGCATCCAGGGTGTCTTCAATGCCTGTGGCAAGGCTCGTCAATCCTTCCAGCATGAGCGCCTCAAGGCAAGGTGATGGTGACCCAGGCCGACTGGGGCGCGAGTTGCACCACCTGGCTGTAGGGGGCCAGCGTGCTTTCAGTGCTGTTGCGCAGGTGGGTGCGCAGGCCCAGGAAGGCGACTAGGCCGATCACCGCAAAGACGCTGGCCATGACCCACAGCGGCACTTCGCTGCGCAGCTTGTTGCTGATCTGGTCCGGCGGCGCCCAATGCGGGGCGAAGGCTGCGCGCCTGCCCTGCATGTGCACGATCTCGTCGCCCAGCCGTGCGGTCAGGTAGCCCAGCTTCTCGCTGCCCTCCATGGCATAGCGCCCCTGGAAGCCCAGCAGCAGGCACATGTGGTAGACCTCCAGCACCTGCACCCGCACGGCCCCCTCGCCGCGCAGCTTCTCGAGCCGCTCAAAAAATCGCTCGCCTGCCATGTGCTCGCCAAACAGCTCCAGCTGCAGCGGCTTGACGACCCAGGCCTCGCGGATCTTCAGCTTCGAGGTCAGCACGATCTCGTCCAGCAAGCCGCAAAAGGCGAACTTGGCACGGTAGACATCGGCTGCTTCCAGCCCGAGCTTCTTCGCCCCGCGGTCCACCTGCTTGAGCAGGCTCAGCACCCGTTCTCGGAAGACCTCGGCGTCCGCCGGCGCATGGCCGTTGCGCAGCAGGAAGACCATGTAGAAGCCGGGATACAGCAGGTCCATCAGGCCACGCGGTTCGGCGCCGGGCGCCTGCACTGCGCTGCGGGACTGGGTCAGGGGCGCCTGGCCAGCGCCAAAGAGTGAAGGTGCGGTGCTCATCGAATTCTGCTTCCCTGGAAATCTTCTTGAATGTCAGGCGGACCCGTCCACCAGCAAGGCTTCAGCCTTCGCCATTGAGCGCAAACAGCTCCATCTGCAGCTCCGGCAGGCCGCTGGGCGCATAGATGGTGATGCTGCGGCTCTGCAGCATGCGTTCGTACAAGGGGCTGCGAGGCTCCAGCGCGAAGTAGTAGTTGCCAGGCCGCACGGGAATGGCCACCGGCACCTGCGGCAAGTGGGTCAGGCGCACGCCGGCGGTGGCCATCAGCACCACCTTTTCGACGTCGTCCGGCGCGCCCACCTTGAGGCGCTGCGGGATGACTTCGACGATCTCGGCGGGCGGCATCGAGGCCTGCACGCCAAGGTACAGGCGGGTGTTGGCCTCGATCTTCTGCGAGTCCAGCCGGCCCTGGAAATACGATGGTTTCTGCTCGCTCAGCGCGATGGCGAAATAGCGCGTGGAGATCACCGTTTCCAGCAGCTCGCGCAGCATGTGGTCCAGCCGCTCGAAGGCCTGGCCGGGCGCCTCGTGGCGGTAGACCGGCAGATCAGCCAGCGTGAACGAGCGCGAGAAGGTCATCAGCGCGCCGGCCAGTTCCAGCAGGCGCTCGAACAGGCGTTCGGGGTGCAGCTGCGGGTGATGGTGCAGGTGCGACAGCCCGGCAAACGCGGCACTGCAGGTGTGCAGCAGCCAGAACGACGCGATGTCGCCCGAGCGGAACTCGATCACGTGCTTGGACGGTTCGCGGTGCGTGCCGTACAGCGCCTCGACCTTGGCCTGCAGCACGTCCAGCACGCGGCGCAGCACGCCTTGCAGCACCGGCGAAGCCGCCAGCGACATGGTGGGCGGCACGAAGCCTGTGTCGACCTCGAAGGCACCGGTGGCGAGCCTGCGCACACGCACCAGCGGCAGCGAGGTCAGGTGGTCGCGCGCATCGCCATCGGCCAGCAGGCGCACCCGGCGGCGCAGCGTGGCAACGTCGGCATCCACGGCACCGGTGAACCAGTCCGGCGCAGCGTCATTGCGCTGCACGTAGCGCACCCCTGCCCGCCCGCCATCTTCCTCGGGTGTGAAATTGGTGCCGGTGCTGCGCATGGGCGCCAGCGCCAGGTGATAGACGCATTCCGACAGGCCGGACGGCCAGCCCACCAGGGACACCGGCTCAGGCAATTCGTCGTCGGCCGGCGCAGTGCACAGGTCGCCATCGGGGAAGACCACCTGCAACTCAGCCACGCGCAGCACGCCACTGGCCAGTGCGTCGGTGTCCAGCTTCAGCCGGCGCACACCCCAGCTGTACGGATGCAGTGACTGCGCCGTCTCGGCCAGCCGCCACTCGTGGTAAGCATCCTGGCGCTGGAAATGCTGCGGCCGCAGGAACAGGCCTTCGCCCCAGAGAACTTTGGAAGAGCGGATCAAGGGAATGATTCCTGTGCAGGGAGAAACGGGAAGCGAATCCAGGCAGCCGCCAGCAGGTTCGGCATCAGCTCGCGGGGCATTGCACGCCAGCCAGCCGGGTCAGCTCCAGGGCCACGTCCAGCGCCTGCCCGGTGGCCACGCTGAGCGCGCAGCCATGCACGCCAAGCGTCAGCCCGGTGGCCGCGGCGGCCCGCGTATCGAACACAAAACGCCAGCGGCCTGCGGCTGGCGCACGGAACAGCGCCACCACGCCGATGTAGCCCGCCTCGGCGGGAACGGCCTCCGTCACCTCGTAGCGCTGGCCTGGCGTGAGCGCCACTTCCTTGACCTCGACCACATCGCTGGTCAACTCTGAAGTGCGCGCCGATTTAATGTCCTGGAAAGCCGAGTCCGGCACTTGCATGAATGCAGACTTGTCTCTCAGTTTGTAAATTCTAGTAACCACCGGCAACGAATTCCCGGCAGCGTCGATATTCATCACCTGCGCCGCATGCAATCTCAATGCAACCTTGCTCGACTTAGGGTTTTGCGCGGACGGAGGAATCGACAGGTTATCGGGTACCTGCAGTTGCGGCCGTTGCAGGCCCACGGTTTGTAACGCGGTGTCAAGCGCACCACCTGTGCTGGTGGTGCCACAGCCGCCCTGCAGAAGCGCCAACGAAAGCACCGCCAAAGCGCACTGTTGCCGAGAGGAAAACGCCCATTCCTGGCTGCTGCGGGCCCGACCCTTGATGGTGCGGGAGATCGGAAAGACGGCACTCCGAATATGTTTCATTTTGCTGCAATTTGACAGAAGCCCCCACCAGACAAGCTCGGCTGGCGCGACAGTCTATCGGGCAATCCGGCGAAGAGCAGCCAGATCGACTCCCCTAAAGGAGGGTTTGCCGGCCGCCATCCGGCCATATAAAGTGCCCTGCCTGAGATTCGCAAACAGCACTCTCGGAAAACAAAGTTTCATATAACAAGGAAGTAACAAGACATGTTGTCGACGCGCCGCGGCCCCGCGCTCTCCGCCTCTGAAGGTTTCCCAGGTCCCGCACTTCGCACGCCCCTCACAGCGCTGTCCCAGGCTTTGATCCGTGGCGGTCGCTGGGCCGCCATCTCGGCTGCGCTGGCCCTCGCCGCCTGTGCCGCGCCGCCCACCAAGGGACCTGAAGCGCCGCCGCCAGTGCCGTCGATGGAAGACCTGATGAGCCAGGCCGACCAGGCCCAGCAAGCCGGCCAGCGCGAAAAGGCGCGCGACGCCTACCGCAGCGCCGCCAAGGCCTACCCGACCGCCAAGCAACCGTGGCTGAAGCTGTCGGAAGACTATTTCGCCGCCGCCGACTACGGCAACGCCGTGCTGGCCGGCCAGGAAGTGCTGCAGCGCGACCCGCAAGACGCCACCGCCAACAGCATCCTGGCCGTCAGCGGCCTGCGCCTGACTGCCAGCTCGCTGAAGGCCCTGCGCAAGGACGCCGCCTACCCGGTGGGCTCGCGCGAAGAAGCCCTGGCCGTGACCCGTTCGCTGCGCGAAGCGCTGGGC
>NZ_VIDT01000477.1 GCF_006519715.1 Ideonella azotifigens | reverse complement strand
GCAGCTGCCGCCACTGAACCTGGCGCACCCCGGCCAATCGCTGGGCCGCCCGCTGCGCCACGTGCTGAGCAATTCCTTTGCCTTTGGCGGCAGCAATGCCGCGCTGGTGCTGAGTGCGGAAGAGGCGCCTCATGGCTGACACCGAGGACTGGCAGATCCAGGAACTGGTGCCGCACGCGGGCCGCATGTGCCTGCTGGATCGGCTGGTGTCGGTCGAGGGCGAGACCTTGATTGCCGAAGTCGAATTGCGCGAGGACCACCTGTTCCTCGACAGCCTGGGGCCGGGCACTGGCGTGGGCGCGTGGGTCGGCATCGAATACATGGCGCAGGCGGTCGCGGCCTGGGCTGGTGCGCAGGCGCGGGCTGCGGGCGAAGCACCGAAAATCGGCTTCCTGCTCGGCAGCCGGCGCTACCGCTGCGAGCTGCCGCGTTTTGAACGCGGGCAGGTGCTGCAGGTGGTGGCAAGGCGCGAGTACCAGGCCGACAACGGCCTGGGCCAGTTCGCTTGCGAGATCCGGTTGGCAGACCGGGTGGTCGCGAGCGCGCAGGTCACCGTCTTCGGTCCCGATGATCCCGAAAAATTCATCAGAGGCGAGACAACATGACGATGACATCGACGGCGAAGACCGTGCTGGTCACCGGCTCCAGCCGCGGTATCGGCCGAGCGATCGCGCTGCGGCTGGCGCAGGACGGGTATGACTTGGTGCTGCATTGCCGCAGCCAGCTCGAGGAAGCTCGGAAGGTGGCACAGCAGATTGCTACGCTGGGTCGCCAGGCCCGGGTGCTGCAGTTCAACGTGGCCGAGCGCGAGCGCGTGGCCGAGATCCTGCTGGCCGACGTGGAAGCGCACGGCTGCTACTACGGCGTGGTCTGCAATGCCGGCATCGCGCGCGACGGCGCCTTCCCGGCGCTGAGTGGCGAAGACTGGGACCAGGTCATCCACACCAACCTGGACAGCTTCTACAACGTGCTGCAGCCGCTGACGCTGCCACTCGTGCGCCGCCGCCAGCCCGGCCGCATCGTCACGCTGGCGTCTGTCTCGGGGCTGATGGGCAACCGCGGCCAGGTCAATTACAGCGCGGCCAAGGCCGGTATCATCGGCGCGAGCAAGGCACTGGCGGTCGAGCTGGCCAGCCGCGGCATCACGGTCAACTGCGTGGCGCCGGGCCTGATCGCCACCGAGATGGTGGACGAGCGGGTGCTGGAAGAGGCGATGAAGATGATTCCTGCCAAGCGCGTCGGAAAACCCGAAGAGGTGGCGGCACTGGTGGCCTTCCTGATGAGTCCGGACGCCGCCTACATCACGCGGCAGGTGATTTCGGTGAACGGGGGGATGGTGGGATGAGCAGGCGCGTTGTCGTCACAGGCAGGGGCGCGATCAGCCCGCTGGGTACCGGCTGGATCACGGTCGAGGCCAAGCTGAAGGCCGGCCACAACGCGGTTCAACGCATGGCCGAATGGGCTGGCTACGAAGGCCTGAACACGCAGATCGGCGCACCGGCTGCGGCCTTCGAACTGCCGCCCGAGCGCTACCACCGCAAGAGCATGCGCAGCATGGGCCGTGTCGCGCTGATGGCCACGCGCGCCAGCGAAATGGCGCTGGCCGATGCCGGCCTGCTGGGCGACGAGTGGTTGAAGAGCGGCGAGGTCGGCATCTCGTACGGCTCGTCTTCCGGCACGCCCAAGGCGATTGGCGACTTCGGCCGCATGATGCTGGAGAAGAGCACCGAAGGCATCAACGCGACGACCTACATCAAGATGATGTCGCACAGCGCCGCGGTCAACATCGGCGTGTTCTTCGGCCTCACAGGCCGCATCGTTCCCACCAGCAGCGCCTGCACCTCGGGCAGCCAGGGCATTGGCTACGCCTACGAGATGATCCGCCATGGCCAGCAGGTGGCGATGCTGGCCGGCGGCGCCGAGGAGCTGGACGCCACTCAGGCGGCAGTCTTCGACACCTTGTTCGCCACCAGCGTGAAGCACAACGACACGCCCGAGCTGAGCCCTCGGCCCTTCGACGCCAACCGCGACGGCCTGGTGCTGGGCGAAGGCGCCTGCACGCTTGTGCTGGAAGAGCTGGAACACGCGCGGGCCCGCGGCGCCACCATACACGCCGAGGTCGTTGGCTTCGGCACCAACAGCGATGGCAGTCACGTCACGCAGCCGAATGCGCCGACCATGGCGCAGGCCATCCGCCTGGCGCTCAAAAGCGCTGGCCTGGACCCGGCCGCGATTCCCTACATCAACGCACACGGCACCGCGACCGACCATGGCGACGTGGCCGAGTCGCAGGCCACGCACCAGGTTTTCGGACCCAGGGTCGCCATCTCTTCGCTGAAGAGCTACATGGGCCACACGCTGGGCGCCTGCGGTGCGCTCGAAGCCTGGATGAGCATCGAGATGATGCGCAGCGGCTGGTTCGCGCCCACGCTCAACCTCACGCAGGTGGACCCGCGCTGCGCCGAACTGGACTACGTTACCGGCAACGGCCGCGCGTTGCAGACCGAGCTGGTGATGAGCAACAACTTCGCTTTCGGCGGCATCAACACTTCGCTGATCTTCAAGCGATTCGACTGACCCCCAAAACCTCAAAGGAGCTGACATGAAAAAAACCGGTCGACTGGCCTTCGCCACGCTGGCCCTGCTGGCGGGCATGCCGCTGGCCCAGGCACGCGACTCCATCCTGAACATTCCGCTGGAAGAGGTGCTGGCCCTGCCCGAGGCCAAGACCAAGCTGGACGGCAGCGTCAAGTTCTACCTGAAGGGCCAGGCCACGCCGGCGGTCACGCGCCGCATGGGCTCGGATGTGTCCAACCCCAAGACCAATGGTTTTGGGAAGTCCGATGAGTTCGGCTGCAAGTGGGCCATCCTGACCGCGTTGATCAACTTCCAGGCCAGTGCCAAACGCGAAGGCGCCAATGCGGTGGTCGACATCGTCAGCTACTACAAGAAGAACGAAACCCAGAGCCCGACGACGATCGAGTGCCACGCCGGCGCCCTCATCATCGGCGCGGCGCTGAAGGGTGATTACGCCATCATCAAGGACTGAGTGCCTCGACGCACCGTCTGAGCTGCCCAGGCCACGATCGTGCTGCAAGTCCTGCGGCTGACGCGATGGGCGCAGGCGCAGCCACCCGGCTCGGCGTGGCTGACCGTTGCCGAGCAAACGCGTTGGCATGGGTTCAGCCAGGCCGCGCGCAAACAGACCTACCTGGCCGGCCGCTGGCAGTTGCGAATTGAACTGACAGGACTGCTAGGCGGCGAGCCTGCTGCTCAGCCGGTGGACCTCGCCGCTTCCGGCGCCACCACGCTGGCAGGCACCGGCCTGCACGCCAACCTCTCGCACAGCGGCGACTGGCTGGCGGTGGCGATTGCCGATGCGCCGATCGGCGTGGACATCGAGCAGCTCAATCCCAAACGCGACGTGCTGGGCCTGGCGCAGATGGTCTGCAGCCCGGCGCAGATCGCGTTGCTGCAGGCGCAGCCTGACGCGCTGCTGCGCATGCAGCAGTTCTACCGCTGGTGGACGCTGAAGGAAGCCTGGCTGAAGCACCGTGGGCAGGGGCTGCAATTTCCCACGCTGCAGTCGCTGGCGTTTGAGGCGGCGGGGCCGGACATTGCGCCCGCTGCGAGTGGCATGTTGACGGAGCCGCCGCTGGCCGTCGCTTTGGTCAGCGCCAGTGCGCTGGGGCCACTGCCGGCCTTGCCGACAGGCACGCCCTGGCAGCATCTCAGCCCAGGATCACCACCGCATCCGGCAGCTCGTTGAGCTGGCGTTCACCTGTCAGCGGGAAGTGCTGGCGCAACAAGGCGTCGATCTCGGCCACCGCGTGGCCGAGACCTGGTTCCCATTGGCCCTGGCTGAAGGCCTCGCGCAGCCCGGCGATGACGCGGGCCCAGGTGGCAGCGTCGACCTGATGGTTCAAGCCTCGGTCGGCCACCAGCTCGATGGTGCGTTCGGCCAGCAGCAGGTAGACCAGCACACCGTTGTTGTGCTCGGTGTCCCACACGCGCAGCTTGCCGAACATCGCGATGGCGCGTTCACGTGCACCGGCGCGGCGCCAGAGGTAGCTCAATGGCAGGCCGGCTTCGACGCAGATGCGGATCTCACCGCTGTGCCCAGCCTCGCTGGCCGTGACCTGAGCGGCCAGCCGCTGCAGCGCGGCCGGGTTCAACAACCTGCGCGCATCGGTCACATCCCAGCGGCGGTGTTTCAGCAGGCGCAGCAGTCGGCTGCCGCTTCGGTTGGTCGCTGCCATCACCAGTCTCCCGACGCGCCGCCGCCACCAAAGTCGCCACCGCCGCCGGACGAAAAGCCACCGCTGTCGCCGCCGCCACCCCCGCTCCAGCCGCCACCTCCACCGCCCCAGATGACGGGCGGCACAAAGCCG
>NZ_VIDT01000476.1 GCF_006519715.1 Ideonella azotifigens | reverse complement strand
CGGTGCGCCGTGTTCGCCCGCGGCCTGCACGATCTCGCCGTCCAGCCAGCCGCTGGCCAGGTCCAGCTTCAGCAGCGCGCGCTTCAGGTGGGGCAGCTTGGCGGTCCAGTCGTGGCCGCTGCGGGTGAACAGGCGCAGATCGTCGCCGTCCCGCCGGGCCAGCAGGCGGTAACCGTCAAACTTCATCTCCCAGCGCCAGTCGCCGCTGGTTGGCGCGGCACTGGCCAAGGTGGCCAGCTGCGGCGCGAGGGACAGCGGCAACTCCGTTGCCTTTGCCTTTGCCTTTGCCTTTGCGGCCCGGGTGATCTTCTTCGTTGCCGCCTTGGCCGCAGGTGCAGGACCAGCGCCCACCGCATCGCCGCTCAGCACGCTGTCGGGCTGCTCGCTGACCACGTCGAACTCGGCCGCGGGCCGGGCCGCATCGTCGCGTTCCTTGACCAGCAGCCACGGCGCCTTGGTCTCGTCGGCCCGACCGCGCAGGCGCACCAGCGTCCAGCCGCCACTGAGCTTTTCGCCGTGCAGCTGGAACTTGAGCTTGCCTTCGCGCAGGCCGGCACGGGCGTCGCCCACCGGGGTCCAACTGCCACGGTCCCAGACGATGACGCTGCCGGCACCGTACTGGCCTGCCGGGATGGTGCCCTCGAAGCCGGCGTAGGCCAATGGATGGTCCTCGACCTGCACGGCCATGCGCTTGTCGTGGGGATCCAGGCTGGGACCCTTGGGCACCGCCCAGCTTTTCAGCGTGCCGTCCAGCGCGAGGCGGAAGTCGTAGTGCAGCGCGCGGGCGGCGTGCTTCTGGATCACGAAGGGCAGCGCGACCTGCTTCGCGCGCGGGATGTGCTCGCCCGAGGGTTCGCGGGTCAGCTCGAAGTCCCGCTTCTTGCGGTAGTCCTGCAGCGGGTCGCTGCGGTGTTGGTCGTCGCCCATGAACAACCTCTCAGGCCGCCTTGCGCCGCGCGGGCTTGGCGACAGACTTGGTGCTTGGCCTGGCCGCTGCGCCGCGCTTTGGCCTGGGCTTGGCGGCCGCGGTTTCCTCGGCCTCGGCCTTCGCCTTCTCGCCTGCTTTGCCGCGCCCGCCCAGGCTGCGCTTGAGCAGTTCGGTCAGGTCCACGACGTTGCTCGGCGCACTGCTGTCGGCAGCCGCTTCCAGCGGCGTGACGCGCTCGGTGTCGCCGGCTTCGGACTTCTTTTGGATCAGCGCCATGATCGCGGCGCGGAACTGGTCGGCGTAGTCCTCGGCCTTCCACTTCATCGTCATGTCGGCGATCAGCGCTTCGGCCATCTTCATCTCGCCGGCGGCCAGCTTGTTGGCCGCCGCGCCTTCGGGCGGAAAGGCCAGTTCCTCGGCCGGGCGGATCTCGTTGGGCCAGCGCAGCGTGTTGAGCATCAGTGCCTCGCCGCTGGGAATGAGCGCGGCCAGGTGCTCCTTGGCGTGCATGACCACGCGCGCAATGCCGATGCAGCCGGCCTTCAGCATGGCCTCGCGCAGCAGCGCATAGACCTTGCCAGCCTTGCCGATGGGCGCCAGGTAATACGGCTTCTCAAGGTAAAGGAACGGAATCTCGACCGCGGTGACAAAGGCCTCGATGGCAATCGTCTGCGTGCTCTGAGGGTAGGCGGCCTGGATCTCCTCGTCGGACAGCAGCACGTAGTCGCCGTCTTCCAGCTTGACGCCGCGCACGATGTCTTCCTTCCTGATCTCGCGGCCGGTGCGCTTGTTGACGCGCTTGTAGCCCACCGGGTCCATGCTGCGCTTGTCCAGCCAGTCGAAGTCGATGTCGTCTTCGCGCGAGGCGGGGTACAGCCCCACCGGTACATGCACCAGCCCGAAGCTGATGGCGCCTTTCCAGATCACCCGTGCCATGCCAAGCTCCTCAGGGGCCGACGGGGCCCGTGCAGCGGCCAGTGCGGCCCCAGAGCCTGCATGCTGGCCAAGGCCGGCGCCACACGCCAGCGGCCTAGCGGCAGAGCTGGCGTAGGCCAGGACCTACGAAAGCGCATGGCTAAACTCCGCGCCGAAGACCGCGCGGCGCTGCCGATGCGCCCACACCCGAAAGGATCGAATGAGAAGCTCCCACCCCAGCGCGCACCCGGTGCGGACCTGGCGACGCCGGATGTCAGTGGTGATGGCCTGGAGTTCGTTGCTGCTGTTGGCTGCAGCCGCAACGGCAGCGGAGGAGCCGGCACCGATAGAGGCGCACGCAGTGTTCACGCCGCAGGCAGTGCCGGGCAGCGATGGCTTTGTGCACCTGGCCTATGAGCTGGATGTCACGAACTTCTATGCCGGCACCGGCCCGCTGAATCTCGGCCTGCTGGAGGTCTTTGCCAGCGGGGCCAGCAAGCCCCTGGCCAGCTTCAGCGGCGCAGCGCTGGCCGGGCTGCTGGGCCCGGGCAAGGCACTGGAGGCCAACAACAGCCTGCCCATAGAGGCCGGCATGCATGCCGTGCTTTTCGTCTGGCTCACGCTGCCCAAGACCCAACCCCTGCCGGCGCTGCTGCGTCACCGCCTGGTGTTCAAGACTGCAAAAGGCCAGACGCAGGTGGCCACGGACGTGCCGGTGGCAGTCGACTCGACGCGGCCCGTGGTGATCGCGGCGCCGCTGCGGTCCAACGCCAAGGCCGTGCAGTGGCTGGTCGATGAAGGCCCGGGCCATGCGCAGTCGCACCACTGGGGCAGCCTGGTGGCAGAAAACGGTCGCCTGACGATTCCTCAACGCCACGCCATCGACTTCTTCGGCCTGGATGCCAAGGGCCACGCCATCACCGTGCCGTCAGACAAGCTGGCGAGCAGCCTGCCTGGCGACTGGACCGGCTTCGATGCGGAGGTTGTGGCGGTGGCAGACGGCGTGGTGCGCAACGCGCGCGACGGCGTGCCGGACCACCGGCCACTGGCGCCGATGGAACAGCCCACCGAGATGACGGCGGAGGCGCTGTACGGGAATTTCGTGATCCTGGAGATTGCACCCCACGTCTTCGTGCACTACGCGCACCTGCGCCAGGGCAGCCTGCGCGTGAAGACCGGCGAACGCATCCAGCGGGGCACCGTGCTGGCGCGGCTGGGCGTGTCCGGCAGCGCCGGAGCGCCCCACCTTCACTTCCATGTGGCCAGCTCGGCGGGATTCGCCCCGTCACAAGGGTTGCCGTTTGTCTTCGAGCGCTTCACCTTGACGGGCCGAGGCAGCGAAGACGACATGCTGGACCTGTCGAAGGACGCCTCACTCGACCACCCGGTCGGCATGCGAGGGGTGATGCCGCTGCACGGCGACCTGATCGGTTTCTAGTTCGGCTCATCGCCCTGTCAGACAGGTCTTACAGCAGGCCGGGTTGCCGATCCCTGGCAGAGGTGGCCCCCGCTTTGCCACACTGGGATCAGGGTGCCTCGGGCAGCCCGCACTGCCCACCATGCCCCACACCCTGAACGCCTATTTGGTCGAGGACAGCCGCCTGATCCGCGAGAACCTGACGGCTGCCCTTGAAGAAATGGCGGCGGTGAGGATCGTGGGCTGGGCCGAGGGTGAGTCCAAGGCGGTCGCGTCGCTGGCGGCATTGAGCGCCGCGCCGGCAGACCATGAACTGGACCTGGTGCTGATCGACCTGATGCTGCAACAAGGCTCGGGCCTGGGTGTCCTGCGTGCGGCCTGCGGCAAGGGCCCGGGCCGGCATGCGCGCTGTGTGGTGCTGACGAATTACGCAACGCCGGACATGCGGCGCGAGTGCCTGAAACTCGGCGCCGACCGGGTGTTCGACAAGTCCAACGAGATTGATGCGCTGATTGACTATTGCCTGTCGCTGGCCAAGGCCGGCCCGCCGCCAACGGCGGCAGCGGCACCCGTTTGATCCGGCAAACAAATGGGGTCAGAGTCAATTTATCTCGGCACACGTGCGACTTCGCATTGAGGTATCTCAAGATAAATTGACTCTGACCCCATTTGTTTGCTGACCCCATTTGTTTGAGGCACGTTGGGTGGCAGGGCGAACGGTGGAAATGCCGAAGCCGCGTGGATTGGCGAAGTCGCCACGCACCCAAGAAACTCGCGCCCCCGGTCTACTCACTCACCAGCTGCCGATACACCTCATTCGACACATCCGCCAGCACCTGCCGGCCGGCGTCGGCGGTGATCGCGTAGCCGTAGGCGCCGTCCACCCAGTAAAAGACATTGACCCGGCCTTCGCGGGCGAAGCGGAAGGCGGTGGTCGGCATGGCGCTGGCGGGTACACCGGCGTGAGCCGGCGCCGAGGCCGCGCCGGCGGGGCCGAGTTCGTTGGAGACGTAGACGGTGAGCTTGCGGCCTTCGCTGTCGCGGTACATGAACTGCGCGACCGGGCCCTGCCCGCCGGGCAGCAGCCGGCCGCCTTCGAGCGCGTAGCCCTGGGCCTGCAGATGCGGTGGCTTCATCGC
>NZ_VIDT01000475.1 GCF_006519715.1 Ideonella azotifigens | reverse complement strand
GGCCGCGTGGCGTTTCCTGCGTGAGCGGCAGCAGCGCGTGAAGCTCACCGGCCTGGGCATGCAGAGCCTGCTGCTGTTCTACGGCGGGCTGTGCCTGCTGGCGCTGTGGCGTGCGCTGGCCTGAACTGGGTTGGCGCTGGTGCGCCAGCCCCGCAACGGGACAGGCGCGGCTTGCGTTAGAGTCGTCCCCGGACCGGCAACATGCCGCCCACGTCGCTCGGACGGTTCCGGGCGCTCACGTGACAATTCAATGAGCACTTCTTCCTCTGCCACCAGCAGCGGCAAGCGCCGCTTCGCGCGCATCGACCGCCTGCCGCCATACGTCTTCAACATCACCGCGGAGCTGAAGCTCGCGGCCCGCAGGCGCGGGGAAGACATCATCGACATGAGCATGGGCAACCCCGACGGGGCCACGCCGGCGCACATTGTCGCCAAACTCAATGAGGTCTCTCAAAGGCCGGACACGCACGGCTACTCGGCCAGCAAGGGCATCCCGCGGCTGCGCCGCGCCATCTCGCACTGGTACGAGCGGCGCTATGGCGTGGCCATCGACCCGGACCACGAGGCCATCGTCACCATCGGCTCCAAGGAGGGCCTGGCACACCTGATGCTGGCCACGCTGGACCGCGGCGACACGGTGCTGGTGCCGGACCCCAGCTACCCCATCCACATCTACGGCGCGGTGATCGCCGGGGCGGACATCCGCGCCATTCCGGTCTCCAGCGAGGTGGACTTCTTCGCCGAGCTGGAGAAGACCATCCGCGGCAGTTACCCCAAGCCGAAGATGATGGTCTTCGGCTTCCCGTCCAACCCCACCGCGCAGTGCGTGGAGCTGAGCTTCTTCGAGCGCGTGGTGGCGCTGGCCAAGAAGCACGACATCCTGGTGGTGCACGACCTGGCCTACGCCGACATCGTGTTCGACGGCTACCAGGCCCCGTCCATCATGCAGGTGCCCGGCGCCAAGGACGTGGCGGTCGAATTCTTCACGCTCTCCAAGAGCTACAACATGGCAGGTTGGCGCATCGGCTTCATGGTCGGCAACGCGGACCTGGTGGCTGCGCTGGCGCGCATCAAGAGCTACCACGACTACGGCACCTTCACGCCGCTGCAGGTGGCCGCCATCGCTGCGCTGGAGGGCAACCAGCAATGCGTGCAGGACATTGCCGCCAGCTACCAGCGCCGCCGCGACGTGCTCTACAAGGGCCTCACCGAAGCCGGCTGGGCGGTGGAGTGTCCGAAGGCCAGCATGTACATCTGGGCGCCCATTCCCGAGCCCTACCGCGCGTTGGGTTCGCTGGAGTTCGCACGCCAGCTGCTGGAGAAGGCCAAGGTCTGCGTGTCGCCCGGCATCGGCTTTGGCGACCATGGCGACGGACATGTGCGCTTTGCGCTGATCGAGAACGAATCCCGCATCCGCCAGGCGGTGCGCGGCATCAAGGCCATGTTCAAGGCGGATGGCTTGATCAAGTAGGCGCCGGAAGCGTTGATGACCCGTCACGCATAGCTCCAACTCCTTGATCCCAATAGATTGTTCTTCTGTGACTGGTCACTGACGCTTCACTCGATCCGGAAGCGGCTTTGACCATGCGGCAGCCAAAGGAAGGGCGAACGGCCAGTTGGCAGCCGCGGTAAGCACGAATGACCAGCCGGCAGCCTGGAACACTCCCGTCGTTGCGGCGTGACTTCGAAGCAATTCACAGCGATACGTTGGCCGATCATCAAGCGCAACACTGGCCATTTGACGAGGGCATAGGCTTGACCAGCACAGGCTGCGGCAAGATGTCGCGATGATCACGCCGCGCATCAAGCCCTCGGGCTTCTCTCCTGAGGAAGCACCAGACGACATGTTCGTGCAGCGCCATTTCAAGCCAAAGATGGCCGCAGCCGTGGACGTCGTACGCCCGCGAGCGGACCGCAGCAAGGGCGGGCCGCCCGCCAGTACGAGCATCGGGTGCTCAACCGCCTGAGCTCCCAACCTTCATATCCACATGATCAAAACTCCGCGCTCCGGATTTCTTCTCTGCGTGATCTTTTGGATCGTTGCGCTCATGTCGCAAAGTTACGCGCATGCGGAAAGCACCCCATCTGCCGACGACAAAGTTGATGCAGCAAGTCGCGTCCAGATTGTAAATTCCCTCGCCGACAAAATGCGCGATCTTTACGTGTTCCCTGATATTGGAGAGCAAACGGCAATTGCACTGAAAAAGAAGCTCAATGATGGCGGCTACGATTCGGTGAAATATGCAGTAGGGCTTTCGACCCTATTGACCACTGATGTGCAAGCGATTTGCAATGACCTTCACCTTCATGTAGGGTACGGGGAAACTCTGCCGATCGACTCTGATATTGACAATTCAACGCAAGCCGAAAAAGACGCCTTCACAAGAAAACAAATCGAGGCCTTTGGTTCCGCGTTTGCTACCGTTGAAAGGCTTTCGGGAAACATTGCTTACCTTGACGTACATCAATTTTCTCCCCCAAATTACTCCAAGCAGGCAATCGCGGTCGCAATGGCTCAGGTGGCTGACAGCGCCGTGTTGATCGTGGATCTGCGAAATAACCACGGTGGCGACCCCGATACGGTAGCTTTGCTTTCCAGCTACCTCTTTGATAAGCGAACGCACCTCACCGATCTTTATTGGCGTGACGGTGCACGCACGCAACAGTTTTGGACAGATGAAAATGTATTCGGACCCAAATTCGGGCAGCTTAAGCCTGTGTTTGTCCTGACGAGCAGACGCACATTTTCTGCCGCCGAAGCATTCAGCTACAATCTGAAGATACTCAAGCGCGCGACAATTGTTGGAGAGGCCACGGGCGGCGGGGCCAATCCAGGCGATATTGTTCGCCTAAAGGGTAATTTTTCTGCATTTATCCCTACTGGCCGAGCAGTCAATCCCATAACCAATACGAATTGGGAAGGCACGGGTGTGACGCCGGATGTATTCGCTTCGTACCAAACTGCCCTTCTGGTTGCGCAAAAACTTGCAGTGCAAACATTGATTGCCGCCGAGAAAGATCAGCAAAGGTTACTGGAATTGCGTGGTAGATCGAACGAATTGGATGCACAACTTCTATCAGCTAAAGAAACCGCGGGAAAGTAGTTCAATAGCGTACAAGCATGAATTGGCGGTCTCAAGTCTGAAGTAGACCCCTTGCCAACCGGTAAGGTATGAGGATGACGGAGATATCGACATCCATAGCCTGAAGACCTGGTGACGCTGGTTGCGTTGCGGCAGCAGGGCCGAAGTCTTCGCGAAGTTGCCGCGGTGCTTGGCCGTAATCCGGCCAGCAGAGAAACTCGGGCGCAACGCGTCTCCGGGCGGCCTATGCGTCGAGCCTGGTGCAGTGCGCGAGCGTCGGCAGTCCGCCAGGCCGGCTAACAAGCTGGATGCTGACGGCCCGCTCTGGCCGGGAGTCACGCACGCACATGCTCGGCTGGCTTTTGTCGCCGCAGCAAATCGCGAGGACAGCCGGCGCCTGTCCTCGGCCCACTGCGACTGGCTCACAGCAGCGTTGCAACCAAAGGCGTACCGCCCGTAGCGGTTGGTCGGTTCGTAGGCGGACAGGCCCGTTGCATCCAACAGAGCTCCCAACGCTGCACGCGACCGCAACTCATCAAGTAAAGCCCATGCGGATTGACCGGCCATTCGGTGATGAATATGATTGAGTAATCACTCAACTAAATATTGCCGATTGCCATGGCTCGCCCCCGCAGCGAAGACAAGCGCAACGCCATCCTGCAGGCCGCCATTGCCGAGTTCGCGGCGCGCGGCGTGTGGCACACACCGACCTCGGCCATCTCCAAGGCGGCCGGCGTGGCCGAGGGCACGCTGTTCACCTACTTCGCCAGCAAGGACGAGCTGGTCAACGCGCTGTACCGGCAGCTCAAGGGTGAGCTGGCCGAGCGCATGCTGGCCGGCCATCCGGCCGGCGAGGGCGTGGCCACCGTGAAGGCCGGCTTCGGCCATGTCTTCAAGACCTACGTGCACTGGGGTGCGGCCAACCCGGCGCGCTTCAAGGTGATGACGCAGCTCAAGCACTCGGACCGGGTCACGGCCGAGAGCCGCGCCGCCGGCATGGCCGCGTTTGGGCCTTTGGGCGACGCGGCGCAACAGGCCATCGCGCAGGGCGTGCTGCGTCCGTTGCCGTTCGACTTCCTGTGCGCGCTGCTGGGCGGCATGGCCGAAGCGACGATGGGTTTTGTCGCCACCGCGAAGCCGGGCGACCCGGACCATGCGGAAGCGGCTTTCGAAGTCTTCTGGCGCGGCATCGTGATGCCTGCTGGTTCTGGAGCGTGAAACGATGCGATTGCTGATCATCGGCGCCACCGGCATGGTGGGCCAGGCGGTGCTGCGTGAGGCCTTGCTGGCCGCCGACGTGACCCAGGTGCACACACTGG
>NZ_VIDT01000474.1 GCF_006519715.1 Ideonella azotifigens | reverse complement strand
TCGCTGGGCAGGAACAGCGGCCGCTCGCGTGCGCCCAGCCAGTGCCGCACCCGGCCGCCGCGCTGGCGCAGTCCCCACAGGCTCACCGGGTTCAGGCCCGAGATCACGACCCGCCCTTCGGGCCGCAGCACGCGGGCCACCTCGGCCAGCGTGCGGTGTGCGTCGGCCGCCATCTCCAGCGTATGCGGCATCACCACCAGGTCCAGGCTGCGGTCCTCGAAGGGCAAGGCCTCCGGTTCGCAGAACAGCGAAGGCTGGCGCAACGACAGCAAGCCCGGGTTGGCCACCGTACCGTCAGGGGTATCCAGCATGATGGCCCCCGATTGGCGTTCAATCCCAGGCCTGGGGAGCGCCGGATCGCCGGAGGGCAAGCCAGCCAGCCAACGTTGCGGCATGCGGTTGCAGCGCAAGGCGTCGATTTGCGGCAGGCCCAGCTGCAGCGCGTGAAAGCCGAACAGGTCAGCCACCGCTTCGTCGACGCGGGCCTGCTCCCAGTCCAGCAGATAGCGCCCCGGCGGGGTTTCCAGCCAGTGTGTCAACTCTATAATCCGGGCCTCATCTGTCATGAAACTGGTCGCACTGCCTGCCTTCACCGACAACTACATCTGGATGCTGCACGACGGCCGACAAGCGCTCGTCGTCGATCCGGGTGATGCGGCGCCTGTGCAGGAAGCACTCGCGGCGCAGCATCTGGTGCTGACCGGCATTCTAGTGACCCATCACCACGCAGATCACGTTGGCGGTGTGGCGGCCCTGATGCCGCAACTCGAAGGCCCCGTATGGGGCCCCGCCGGCGAAACGATGCCGGTGCCCGTCACCCGCATGCATCAGGGCGGACAAGCGTGTTGGCAAGGCCTTTGCTTCGAGATCCTGGACGTACCGGGGCACACTTCAGGGCACATCGCCTACTTTCTTGCTGCCAGCGGCGCCGAGGCGCCGCTGCTGTTTTGCGGCGACACGCTTTTCTCCGGTGGCTGTGGTCGATTGTTCGAGGGAACTCCACGGCAGATGCACGACTCACTGAACAGGCTCAGTGCCCTGCCCGGCAACACCCGGGTCTGCTGTGCCCATGAATACACCCTCTCGAACCTGCGTTTCGCGCAGGCCGTGGAGCCCGCCAACCCGGCCTTGGCCGCCTACGTCGAACACTGCCAAACGCTGCGCCGCGAGGGCCAGCCCACGCTGCCTTCGACGATTGCGACCGAACAAGCGATCAACCCCTTCCTGCGGTCCGAACAGCCCGCGGTGATGGCTTCCGCGCGTCAACACGACGCCTCGGTGCACGACCCGCTGTCAGCCTTTGCCGCCTTGCGTGAATGGAAGAACGTCTTCAGATGAACAAAACAATCCTCGGCTTCATGGCGGCAACGAGCGCCCTGCTGGCAGGCTGCGCCACCCCAGACTTTGCCGACCCGGCCAGCGGGTCGAGTGCCAGCGGCCCCGTCGCCCAGCGCCTGTCGCGCACGCCCGCCCTCGCTGTTCCCGCCATCCCGGCAGCGGCCCAGCTGAGGAATGACGACAGCGACCGGACCGTCTCTGCCATCCCCAGCCCGGTCGCCGGCCTGAACCTGGAAGCCTTGGGATCGGATTCGGCCAGCGATGTGCGGCCAATCGACCCGCTGGCGCCCAGCACCCCGATCGACCCACTGGCGCTCACCGCCCAGGAAGACCTCTGGCAGCGCATCCGCAACGGCTACGCCATGCCGGACCTCGAAGGCGAACTGGTCGCCAGCCGCGAGCAGTTCTATGCTGCCAAGCCCGAGTACATGCGCCGCATGGCCGAGCGCGGCGGCCGCTACCTTTACCACGTGGTCGACGAGCTGGAAAAGCGCCACATGCCGACCGAGCTGGCCTTGCTGCCCTTTGTCGAAAGCGCGTTCAACCCGCAGGCCATCTCGGTCGCCAAGGCCTCGGGCATGTGGCAGTTCGTGCCCGCCACCGGCAAGGACTACGCGCTCAAGCAAAACATCTTCCGCGACGACCGCCGCGACGTGCTGGCCTCGACCCGCGCCGCGCTGGACTACCTGGACCGGCTGCACACCATGTTCAACGACTGGCAGCTCGCGCTGGCAGCCTACAACTGGGGCGAAGGCAATGTGCAGCGCGCCATTGCGCGCAACGAGAAGGCCGGCCTGCCGACCGACTACGCCAGCCTGAAGATGCCGGACGAAACCCGCTACTACGTGCCCAAGCTGCAGGCGATCAAGAACATCGTTTCGAAGCCCGAGCAGTTTGCGGTGCAACTGCCGCCGCTGAAGAACCACCCGTATTTCCTCAGCGTGCCGATCGAGCGCGACATGGACGTGGCGCTGGCCGCCAAGCTGGCCAACGTGCCGCTGGAAGAGTTCAAGCAGCTGAACCCGCAGATGAACAAGCCGGTGATCCTCGCCGCCGGCACCGAGCAGGTGCTACTGCCCTACGACAACGCCAACCTGTTCGCCGACAACCTGCGCGCCTTCCGCGGCCAGTTGGCCAGCTGGACCGCCTGGCAGGCCCCGCGCACGCTGCACCCGGGCGAAGTGGCCAGGCAGGTCGGCATGAGCGAAGCGCAGCTGCGCGAGGTCAACCGCATTCCGCCGCGCATGCTGGTCAAGGCCGGCTCCACGCTGCTGGTGCCGCGTGGTGCCAAGCTGGAGGCCGACGTGCCCGAAGCCCTGGCCGACAACGCGACCATGGCCCTGGCACCGGATGTGCCGCCGCTGCGCCGCATGACGCTGCGCGCCGGCAAGAAGGGGGACAGCGTGGCCGCAGTGGCACAACGCTACCGCGTCAGCGCCGTGCAGGTGGCAGCTTGGAACAAGGTGACTGCGGCCGCGAAATTCAAGCCCGGCGTGTCCTATGTGGTCTTCGTGCCGCAGGCCGCGCCATCGCAGCGTGCTGCAACGCGAGTGGCGAGCACGGCCAATGCGCGTACCGCCACGGCTCGTGCAACCAAGCCGGCCCCGGCAACTCGCAATGTGAAGACGGTTGCCAAGCCTGTGCGGGTCGCGCAGCGCTGAGCCTGGCCAGGCGCGTCCGTCAGCGCCTGTCCACCATCGCATGCGCGATGGTGGACAGGTCCACATATTCCAATTCGCTGCCCGCCGGCACGCCACGCGCCAGCCGCGTGACACGCACACCCTGCGCCTTCAGGCCTTCGGCCAGCACATGCGCGGTGGCCTCGCCTTCGGCCGTGAAGCTGGTCGCGAGGATGACCTCCTCGACCTTGCCATCCAGCGCGCGCTGCACCATGGACAGCCCGCCCAGCTCGCTGATGCCGATGCCGTCCAGCGGGCTGATGCGGCCCATCAGCACGTAGTAGAAGCCGTGGTAGCTGCCGGTGCGCTCCAGCGCGGCCTGGTCGGCCGGGCTCTCGATCACGCACAGCTGCCGCGCGTCCCGCGACTCGTCGCTGCAGATGTCGCAGATTGCCGCTTCGGTGAAGGTGTGGCAGCGCTCGCAGTGGTGCACCGCACGCAGCGCGCCGCCCAGCGCCTCGGCCAGCTGCTCGGCACCCTCGCGGTCATGCTGCAGCAGGTGGAAGGCCATGCGCTGCGCCGACTTGACGCCGACACCGGGTAGACGACGCAGCGCCTCGATCAGCGCGTCAAGCCTCGTTTGACTCACGGCAGTGACCACCCCTCGCCCGACGGGAACGTCGGCCGGTCCCCCGAGGGGACTGCGGGCCAGCTTGGGGCGGCCCGGCGCTCGTCCCGCGGAATCACTCGTTCCTCGCTGATCAGAACGGCATCTTCATGCCGGGTGGCAGCGGCATGCCGGCCGTCAGCTTGCCCATCTTTTCCTGGCTCAGCGTCTCGGCGCGGCGCACCGCGTCGTTGAAGGCCGCGGCCACCAGGTCTTCCAGCATGTCCTTGTCGTCGGCCAGCAGGCTGGGGTCGATGGTCACGCGCTTGACGTCGTTCTTGCAGGTCATCACGACCTTGACCAGGCCGGCGCCGGACTGGCCTTCGACCTCGATCAGCGCCAGCTCATCCTGCGCCTTGCGCAGGTTGTCCTGCATGGCCTGGGCCTGCTTCATCAGGCCGGCGAGTTGACCCTTCATCATGGGGAGATCCTTTCTTTCGGAGTACGGAGCAAAGCCGGGGCATTCGGACGCCCCGGCGCAGACAGATCATCAGGTCGGCTTGATCGAGCCGGGCACGATGCGGGCGGTGCTGAACTGGGCCAGCAGCGACTGCACCAAAGGATGTGATTGGACCACCAGTTCGGCCTCGCGCTGGCGCAGCCTGGCCTGTTCGGCATCGCGCAGCGCAGGGGAATCCAGCGCCACGCCAGACGCAACGTCCAGCACCAGCTCAGCCTGGCCGGACCAGTTGCGCAGCGCGGCCTGCAGCTTCTCGACCAGCGGTGGCGCGCGCAGTGTCTCGCGCTCCACGCGCAGCGACCAGCGCACTGCGCCCTCCTC
>NZ_VIDT01000473.1 GCF_006519715.1 Ideonella azotifigens | reverse complement strand
CGAAGGCTGGCGCGCCCACATGGCCAGGCCGGGCGCGCAGTGGTCCACCAGCACCATCCAGTCCACCTTCTGAAGCGCTTGCCCGGCATGCACGAGCTGCGCCTTTTCCTGACCGCCCTGCAGTTCTTCACCCGCGTGCCGGTGCCCGGCTGGGTGGGCTGGTCGCCCGCGCAGCTCAACGCCTCGGCCCGCCATTTCCCAACGGTGGGCTGGCTGGTCGGTGCGGTCTGCGGCGCGGTGCTGGCCGGTGCCGGCTGGCTCTGGCCGCCGCTGGTGGCGGCCTTGCTGGCGATGGCCGCAGGCGTGTGGATGACCGGCGGTTTCCATGAAGACGGGCTGGCCGACAGCTGTGACGGCTTTGGTGGCGGCCGCGAGCGTGATCAAGTGCTGGCCATCATGAAGGACTCGCGCATTGGCAGCTATGGCGCCATTGCGCTGGTGCTGGCGCTGGGGCTGAAGGCCGCGCTGCTGGCCGAGCTGCTGCGGCAGACGCCGGTGTTGAACTGGGCTGCTTTCGGCGCGTTGATGGCCGCGATGCTCAGTGCCCACGCCTTGAGCCGCTGGGCGGCACTGCTGGTGATGGCGAGGCTGGACTATGTGCGCGAGGACGCGCTGTCCAAGTCCAAACCGATTGCGCAAGGCGTGCCGCTGCCGGCCTTGGCCGTCGCCACCGTGCTGGCCTTGTTGCCGGGGCTGCTGCTGGGTGGCGGCTGGCGTGTGGGCCTGGCCTGGCTGGTCGCCGCTGTGGTCGGCGGGTTGGCCATCCGCTTCTGCCGCAGGCGCCTGGGCGGCTATGTGGGTGACGCGCTCGGCGCCACGCAGCAACTGGCCGAGCTGGCGGTGCTGCTGGCCTGGGTGGCGCGGGCCTGAAGCATGGCCTTGATCCTGCTGCGCCACACGCGCGTGGACGCGCCTGCCGGGCTTTGCTACGGCTGGCATGACGTGGCCTTGCTGGCGCCCCCGCAGCCTTCGTTCGACGACGTGCAAGCCGCGCTGCAGGCCTTGCTCGCTCGCCTGGGCCTGAAGCTGGCCGAGGTTCACAGCAGCCCGCTGCAACGCGCCGCCTTGCTCGCGCAGCACCTGGCCGAAGCGCACGCCGCCAGGCTGACGACCGATGCACGCTGGCGCGAGCTGTCGTTTGGCGAATGGGAGGGCAGGCGCTGGGACTTCATTGACCGCGCGCAGAGCGACCCCTGGGCCGAAGACCCGCTGCACCGCGCGCCACCCGGCGGTGAAACACTGGCCACGCTGGCCGAGCGGGTGAGGGCTGCACGAGACGGTTTGCGGGACGCGGCTTCGAGGCCCGGAGAGGCAGTGCTCGCAGTCGGGCATGCCGGCCCGATGCGGGTGCTGCTGGCCGATGCACTGGGCCTGCCGCTGTACCCGCCGGTTGAACGGTCGCTGGACTTTGGTGGCCTGCTGGCCCTACGGCCGACGCGTGATGGCTGGTGTTTGGCCGAGGAGATGCCGTGAAGTTGAAACGCCCCGAGATGCCGCTGGCCGAAGCCGAGGTCGCCGCGCTGGCGGCGCAGGACGACGGGCCGAGGCACACGCTGTTGATCGGCGGCGCACGCTCGGGCAAGAGCGCGCTGGCCGAGCGCCGCGCGACCGAATGCGAGGCCGTGGGCGCCGAGGTCGTGGTCATCGCCACGGCCCAGGCGCTGGATGAAGAGATGGCCGCGCGCATTGCCGCGCACCGTGCCGTGCGGCCCGCTGGCTGGCGCACGGTGGAAGCGCCTCAGGCGCTGGCCACCACGTTGCAGGCCGAGGACGCGCCGAACCGCGTGTTGCTGGTCGACTGCCTGACGCTGTGGCTCAGCAACCTGCTGTTCGACGCTGAAACAGATGTCGAAGTGCGTGCGCTGCAGCCCAGCCAGCGTTGGGTCGACGAACGCGCCGCGCTGCTGGCCTTGCTGCCCACGCTGCGCGGTGAGCTGATCCTGATCGGCAATGAAGTCGGCCATGGCATCGTGCCCATGGGCGCGGGCAACCGCCTGTTCGTCGACGAAAACGGCCGGCTGCACCAGGCGCTGGCGTTGCACTGCGCGCGGGTGGAATTCGTGATGGCCGGCTGTGCGCTGGCCTTGAAAAGTTCTTGAGGGAGTGGGAATGAAGTGGTTCGGGAAGGCCGCCGTGCGCGGCCTGGTGGCGGTGTGTGGCCTGGCTTTGCAAGGCCTCGCGATGGCCGCACCAGTCAGCGTGCTGGACGACGATGGCCAGCGCATCACGTTGCCAGCACCGGCGCAGCGCATCGTGAGCCTCGCGCCGCACACCACCGAGCTGCTGTTCGACGCGGGTGCTGGCGCCAAGGTGGTGGCCACCGTGCGCTATGGCGACTACCCCGAGGCCGCGAAGAAGCTGCCGCAGGTGGGCGACGCACACAGCCTGGACCTGGAGCAGATCGCCGCACTGAAGCCGGACCTGATCGTTGTCTGGATGCACGGCAACTCGGCGCGCCAGATCGAGCGCCTGCACGCGCTGAAGCTGCCCATCTTCCACAGCGAGCCGCACAGCCTGCCCGCGATTGCAGACGGCATGCGCCGGCTGGGCACCTTGGCCGGTACCGAGCCAGCCGCCAACGCGGCGGCCAATGCCTTCATGGCCGACCTGGGCGCCTTGCGCCAGCGCTACAGCGGCCGCCCACCCGTCAAGGTTTTCTACCAGATCTGGTCCAAGCCGCTGATGACGGTGAACAAGGGGCACTTGATCAGCGACGTGATCTCGCTGTGCGGCGGCGTCAACGTCTTTGCCGACCAGCCGCTGCTGGTGCCCACGCCCAGCGTCGAAGCGGTGCTGGCCACGCAGCCCGAGGTGCTGGCCACCGGCACGCCGGATGGCAAGCCCGACGACAGCCTGCAGCCCTGGCAAGGCCTGAAGGCCTTTGCGCCGGTAGCCAGGAACCAGGTCATCTGGCTGACCTCGGACGAGATCAGCCGCCACACGCCGCGCATCCTGCTCGGTGCCAGGCAGATGTGCGAGGGCCTCGACGCTGTGCGGGCCAAGTCCAAGTGAAAGGTGCGCTGATGGTGCAGGGCACTACGTCGGATGCCGGCAAGAGCACCGTCGTGGCGGGCCTGGCGCGTGTACTGGTTCGGCAGGGCATTCGCGTGGCACCGTTCAAGCCGCAGAACATGGCGCTCAACAGCGCGGTGACGGCAGACGGCGGCGAGATCGGCCGGGCGCAGGCGCTGCAGGCGCTGGCCGCGCGGGTCGCACCCACCGTCGACATGAACCCGGTGCTGCTCAAGCCCAGCTCGGACACCGGCGCGCAGGTCATCGTGCACGGCAAGGTGCTGGCCGACATGAATGCGCGGGCCTACCACGACTACAAGCGCGTGGCCTATGCCGCGGTGGCCGAGTCCTTCGCCCGGCTGCGCGCGGCCTACGACGTGGTGCTGGTCGAAGGCGCAGGCAGCCCGGCCGAGATCAACCTGCGCGACCGCGACATCGCCAACATGGGCTTTGCGCTGCCGCATCAAGTGCCGGTCCTGCTGGTGGCCGACATCGACCGCGGCGGCGTGTTCGCCCACCTCACCGGTACGCTGGCCTGTCTGGCAGAGGACGAGCAGGCGCTGGTGCGCGGCTTCCTGATCAACCGCTTCCGTGGCGACATCGGCCTGCTGCAGCCCGGGCTGGACTGGTTGGAGGCGAAGACCGGCAAGCCGGTGTTCGGCACGCTGCCTTACCTGCACGGCCTGCAACTGGATGCCGAGGACGCGATCCAGGTCGCGCAGCCGGCAGGCGGCGACGGGCCGCTGCTCAAGGTCATCGTGCCGGTGCTGCCTCGCATCAGCAACCACACCGATTTCGACGCGCTGCGCGCCCATCCGCAGGTTGACCTGAGTTTCATCGGCCCCGGCCAACAGGTTCCGCCTGCGGACCTCATCGTGCTGCCTGGCAGCAAGAGCGTGCAGGCCGACCTGCGCTGGCTGCGTGCCAACGGATGGGAGCCCGCCATCCAGCGCCATCTTCGCTATGGCGGCAAGTTGATCGGCATCTGCGGCGGCCTGCAGATGCTGGGCCGTGCGCTGCACGACCCACTCGCGCGTGAAGGCGGTGGCAGCGAAGCGGGACTGGGCCTGCTGGACTTCGAGACCACGCTGGCGGCCGAGAAGCAGCTGCGCCAGGTCCAGGGCCGGCTGACCTGGGGCGAAGGTGCTGTGGTGACGGGCTACGAAATCCACCTTGGCCTGAGCGATGGGCTGGCGATGCAGCGGCCTGCACTGACCCTGGCGGGCGGTCGACCCGATGGGGCTTTGTCGGCAGACGGCCAGGTGCTCGGCACCTATGTGCACGGCCTGTTCGACCAGCCCGAGGCCCAGGCCGCGCTGCTGCGCTGGGCCGGCCTGGGGCAGGCCGCGGCGGTGGACCTGGCCGCCCTGCGCGAAGCCAGCCTGGAGCGGCTGG
>NZ_VIDT01000472.1 GCF_006519715.1 Ideonella azotifigens | reverse complement strand
ACCAGCATCGCAGCGCCGGCATCGGCCAGCGCGGCGGCATCGGCCCGCAACAGCGCAGCAGCGGCCTCCTCACGGCCCTGGATGCGGAAGCCGCCCAGCGCGTGCACGCGCTGCGGCGTCAGTCCCAAATGGCCGCAGACCGGAATGCCGCGCTCGGTCAGGAAACGCACCGTCTCGGCCGTGACGCCACCGCCTTCTAGCTTGATCATTTGCGCACCGGCCTGCATCAGCGTCACGGCCGAGGCCATCGCCAGTTGCGGGCTGGCTTCGTAGCTGCCAAACGGCATGTCGGTGATCAGCCAGGCGTTGCGCTTGGCGCGCGCCACCGCGGCGGTGTGATACGCCATGTGCGCCAGCGTCACCGGCAACGTGCTGCTTTCGCCTTGCACCACGTTGCCCAGCGAATCGCCGACCAGCAAGGTGTCAACACTGGCCTCTTCCAGCAACTGCGCGAAGGTCGCGTCGTAGCAGGTGACCATGGTCAGCTTCTCGCCACGCGCAGCCATTTCGCGCAGGCGCGGCAGGCTGGTCACAGGGCGGGCCGCGGCAGGCGCGGCGTTTTCGGCAGGGTGAAGGCTCATCTCTAAGTCACAGCCCTGTCATAAGGACCCGGGCTCAAGTGCTGCATCGCAGCAAGGCCGTCATTCTGCCTGGGCAAGCGGCTCAGTACCCTACAAAACCTAGGGTCATCGCTGGCCACGACGACTTCTCAACGCAGCGTGCCAATCTGGGTCAGCGCCTTGGCAGCACCGGCGCCGATCGACGCGCCAAACCGCTTGGCCAGCCGCTCAGCCACATTTTCCTGCGGCGTGTAGTCGATCACTTCCTCGGCCTGAATCACTTCACGGGCGACATAGTCGAGGTTGCCGAAATGGTCGGCCAGGCCCAGTTGCACGGCCTGCTCGCCATTCCAGAACAGGCCGGAGAAAGTGTCAGGTGTTTCCTTCAGGCGATCGCCGCGGCCTTGCTTGACCACCGCGATGAACTGCTGGTGGATCTGGTCGATCATGGCCTTGGCGTAGGCGGTCTGCTTCTCGTTCTGCGGCGAGAACGGGTCCAGCATGCCCTTGTTGGCACCGGCGGTCAGCAGGCGGCGCTCGACGCCCAGCTTGTCCATCAGGCCGGTGAAGCCAAAGCCATCCATCAGCACGCCGATGGAGCCGACGATGCTGGCCTTGTCGACGTAGATCTCGTCAGCAGAAACAGCAATGTAATAGGCGCCGGAGGCGCACATTTCCTCGACCACGGCATACACCTTCTTTTGGTGCAAGGCCTTCAGGCGACGGATCTCGTCGTTGATGATGCCGGCCTGCACCGGGCTGCCGCCGGGTGAGTTGATGCGCAGCACCACGGCCTTCGCGGTCTGGTCCTCGAAGGCGCTCTTGATCGAGGCCACCAGGTTTTCGGCGCTGGCGGCGCTGTCGACAGCAATTTCCCCACGCACTTCGACCAAAGCGGTGTGCGGGCCGGAAGGCGAGTTGACATGGCCGCGCTGCGACATCACGCCCCAGATGATGGCCAGCACCAGGCCGAACCAGCCCAGGCGCAGCACCAGCTTCCAGCGGCGCTCGCTGCGGCGTTCGCGCAGCACTTCGCCGCCGAGCTGGCGGATCAGCGATTCCAGGTTTTGCAAACGGTCGGGCTCGGCAGAGGCCACTGCGGCCGGCGCCGGGCTGGGCGGGACCGGTGGCGGCGGCAGTTCGGGCGAATCCTGGAACGTCGGTTCAGTGGGCGGGTTCATCAAGAGGGAAGCGGGTAAGCCTGTGAAGGGAAATCAAGAAAGGGCTGATTGGCCGAAGGGCGCCAGATCGGCCGCGTCAGTCACATGTCAGTCGAAGCTCAGGGGCTGGATGTCCGGCGTCGGGTACCAGCTGACCTGGCCCTCGCGTTCGACCAGGTCCAGCGCCATCAGCCGCTCGCCGCGGCAGGGACCGGCGATGCAGTGGCCATCGGAAGGCTCGTAGGTGGCGCCGTGCAGCGAACAGACGATCCAGCGCTTGTCGTGGTCCAGGAACTCGCCGGGCTGCCAGTCCAACTCGGTCGGCACGTGGGCGCAGCGGTTCATGTAGGCGACGGCGCGGCCGTCGAAGCGCATCGCAAAGGCGCGCGCAGGCTGGCCCCACAGCGTCACGTCAAACACCAGGGCGGTGCCGCGCTCGACCAATGCGTCACTGGCGCAGAGCGGCTGTTGGACAAAAGGAGCGGCGTTCACGTCACGCATTGTGAAGCAGCCACTGGGCCAGCTCCGCAGTGGAGTGGGCCACGAACAGGGGGTTCAAGGGCGCAAAAGACGCATGATCGTGCGCGCCGAAGCTGACGCCAACGGACGACGTGCCGGCATTGACGGCCATTTGCAGGTCATGCGTGGTGTCGCCGATCATCAGCGTGCGCTCGGGCGCCACGCCGAATTCGCGCATCAGCTCCTCCAGCATGCGCGGGTGCGGCTTCGAGAAGGTTTCGTCTGCCGTGCGGCTGCCGTCGAACAGGCCGCGCAACTCGGTGTGCGCCAGCGCCTCGTCCAGCCCGCTGCGGTTCTTGCCGGTGGCAACCGTCAGGAAATGCTGGCGCTCGCGCAAGGCGTGAAGCATCTCCAGCGTGCCGGTGAACAGGCTGATGTCATGCTGCGATGCCATGTAGTGCTGGCGGTAGCGCCGGCCCAGCTCCGGATAGCGCTCGGCAGGCAGGCCAGGCACGGCGTGCTGCAGGGCATCGTGCAGGCCCAGGCCGATGACATAGGAGGCCTGCTCCAGCGTCGGCACAGCCACACCCAGGTCGCGGCAGGCTTGCTGGATGCAACGCGCGATCAGCGCCGTCGAATCGAACAGCGTGCCGTCCCAGTCGAAGGCGATCAGGTCAAAGCGGCGGGGTCGGGTCATGCGGTGAATTCTCGGCCAACGGGGCCAATGGGGGCCAACAGCAGGCTCAGCCGGTTGGCAACTGGGTCAGCAGTGTCTCGCATTCAGGAGGCAGCGGTGCCGCCAACTCGATGCGCTCCCCGCTGGCGGGATGGTCGAAGGCCAGCCGGCGGGCATGCAGGAACATGCGCTCGAACTTGGCACCCGCCACCATCCGGCCGGCCGCAAGCGCCTTGTTCAGCCCGAAATCGCCATATTTGTCGTCGCCGACGATGGCATGGCCTTCGTGCATCAAATGCACGCGGATCTGGTGCGTGCGGCCGGTCTTGATGGTCACGTCCAGCAGGCTGAACGCGGCATAGCGGGTGACGACCCGCACCAGCGAGATCGAGCGCCGGCCTTCGCCATGGTCCTCGGGCACCGCCCGCACCCGCCGCTCGCCTTCGGGCGTCAGGTACTTGTGCAGCGCGACGTCGATGACCTTCTTGCTTTCGGGCCAGTGGCCGATCACCAGCGCGGCGTAGGTCTTGCCGGTTTCGCGCTGGCGGAACTGGTCCTGCAAGGCCGTCAGCGCGCTGCGCTTCTTGGCCAGCAGCAAAAGGCCGGAGGTTTCCTTGTCCAGCCGGTGCACCAGTTCCAGGAACCTGGCCTGCGGCCGGGCGCGGCGCAACTGCTCGATGACGCCAAAGCTGACGCCGCTGCCCCCATGCACCGCGACGCCCGCAGGCTTGTCGATCACCAGCAGGTGCTCGTCCTCGAACAGCACCGGGAATTCGCGTGGCGGCACCGCTGCGGCTGCAGCTTCGTCGGTGCTGGCGGCAGAGACGCGCACCGGCGGCACCCGCACGATGTCACCCAGTTCCAGCCGGGTGTCGGCCGAGGCGCGTCCCTTGTTTACCCGCACCTCGCCGGCGCGGATGATGCGGTAGACATGCGTCTTGGGCACGCCCTTGAGCACGCGCAGCAGGAAGTTGTCCAGGCGCTGACCGGCGCTGCCGTCGTCAATCGTCAGCTGCTGGACCTGGACCGGCGGCGGGGCTGCCGGCGCCGGTGCGGGCTTGACCGCAAGCGGTGCGCGAGGGATCGCCGCAGGGGCGGTGCTCGGCCTGGCAAGCGTTTTGGCTGCAGGCTTGGCCGGCCGTTTCGGCGTGGCGCTGCCAGGCTGGACGCCGCCACGCACCGTCGTCGTGGCCTTGCGTGACGGGCCCGTGGCAGGCCTGTTTTTAGCCTTTATAATGGTCTGAGCCACGATTGAGCCCTAAGTGCTTGATTATTCAGAGTTTACCCGGGTGCTCCGGGCGATATGGTGGCGGCACACGCAGAAGTAGCGCGTGTCCAAGGTGATGCAACGCCTTTTCAAGGCCGGAATGGCGGGTCCCGACGTGACCCGCGGCCGGCACGAGAGAGGCGGCAGAGAATTCATGGAATGTGCCGTCCTGCCTTTGTGCAGGACATCCAAACAAGGTTTTCATCGGGCCCTGCCTGTGCCGCGCGACCCGCGGCGCGAGCGAGGTCCGGCGGTCGAATCAACTCCAACGCCACCGCTGTGCGCACG
>NZ_VIDT01000471.1 GCF_006519715.1 Ideonella azotifigens | reverse complement strand
TGGCGGCCGGCCGGCTGCGCTCGACGGTGGCCGAGGTGGTGGGCTTTGCCGAGATTCCCGCGGCCATTGCCCGCAATCAGGCCGGGCATGCGCCGGGGAAGATGGTGGCCGACTTCAACCGCTAAGCCCGGCGCTCATCCGGTCAGAACCGATAGAGATACCCGAATCTGGCGCGGGCGATGTTGTTGCGGCCGACCAGCGGGCTGTCGGTGATGCCGCTGCCCAGATGCGTGCCGCCGACCTCCAGCAGCAGCATCTGGTGTGGCGCCAGCAGGTAGGCGGTGCGCAGGTTCAGGTCCAGGTTGACGGTGGCCTTGCCGTCGTATTGCGGGCGGCCCTGCAGCGCTTCTTCGGCCGTCACGCCGTAGTCGTAGGCCACCACTTTCTTGTCCAGCCAGGTGGCGCCCACGCCGGGGGTGAACATGAAGCGGCCGGCGCGGAATTCCCTGGACAGCATCAGCCTGGCCTGCAGGCCTTCGCTGTTGCCGGACACATCGCGCAGCAGCTCGGCCTGCAGTTCGAACTCGGGCGCATGCCAGCGCGCCGAGCCTCCCAGCCAGGCGCCGCCCTTGCGGTCTTCCATGCCTTCGAGGATGGGCGCGTCACCGCTCTTGTAGGCAGCGCCCATGTAGCGCGCGCTGAGGGCGAACGAGACCGGGCCGGCGTCCGGCAGCTTCAGGTCGATGCCTGGGCCGGCCACGCGCACGTAGCGGTTCTCGAACAGCAGGAAGGGCAGCGCGCACCTTGCGGTCCGCGCCCTCGTAGGCCCGGTTCTCAACGCCGACGCCCAGGCCGAGGCCCCACTGCGTGGCGTTCGGGTCGCGTTCGCCAGGCATGTCCTGGGCCAGCGCAGCTTGCAAGGGTGCGGCCATGCCGATGACGGCAGCGAGACAGATCAGAGGTTTCATGAGGTGAAGGTAGCAGAGTGGGAAGAAGCGCCGGTGGCGGACGATGGTGTGGCCGCGCCGATCAGGTGCATGCGCTGGGCCAAATGCTTCAGCCACAGCAGGAAGTCGTCCACATAGGTGAAGACGACCGGGACCACCAGCAGGCTGAGCACGGTGGAGGTGAGCAGGCCGCCGATGACGACGATGGCCATCGGGCCGCGGAAGCTGTTGTCGTTGCCAATGCCCAGCGCCACCGGCAGCATGCCGGCGGCCATCGCGATGGTGGTCATCAGGATGGGCTGGGCGCGCTTGTGGCAGGCGTCCATCAGCGCGTCCAGCCGGCTCATGCCTTGTTGCCGGTAGGCCACCACCGCGTACTCCACCAGCAGGATGGAGTTCTTGGTGACGATGCCCATCAGCATCAGGAGGCCGATCACCGAAGGCAGCGAAAAGCCGCTGCGGGTGATCCACAAGGCGAGGAAGGCGCCGCCGGTGGACAGCGGCAGCGCGGCCAGGATGGTGGCCGGCTGCATGAAGTCATGGAACAGCAGCACCAGCACGCAGTAGATGCACAACACGCCAATCGCCATCGCAATGCCGAAGCTGGTGAACAGCTCGGCCATGCGCTGGGCGTCCCCGGTCTGCAGCTGCTGCACGCCAGCGGGCAGCGAACGCATGGACGGGAGCGCCTGCACCCGCTTGTTCAGGTCGCCGGTGGCGTACTTGCCCAGCTCGATGCTCAGCGTGACATTGCGCATGCGGTCCAGCCGGCCGATCTGCGCCAGCCCGCCGCCCATGGACAGGTCCGCCACCGAGGACAGCGGCACCGCGCCGTTGCGCCCGGCCACGCGCAGCTGGCCCAGCGCTTCCAGGCTGTCGCGCGTGCCGTCGCCCACCTGCACGCGGATGGCGATCTGCCGCTGCGCGAGGTTGAACTTGGCCATCTGCGCCGAATAGTCGCCGTGAGTGGCCACGCGCAGCACCTTGCCGATGGCCTCGGTGGTGACGCCCTGCTCGGCCATGCGCACAGGATCCGGGTGCACCTGCACCTCGGGCCGTTGCAGCGCCGAACTGTCAGACACATTGCCAATGCCCGGGATGCCGCGCAGCTCCTTCAACACGGCCTGGGTGGTCTTGTTGAGTGCGGCGGCATCGTCGCTGGCCAGCGTGATGTCCAGCGTCTGGCCGTTGCCCATGCCCAGCACCGAAACGCGCGTGCCGGGCAGGCCCTTGAGCAGCGTGCGCAGCTGCTGCTCGATCTCGGGCTGCTTGCGGCTGCGCTCCTCGCGCGGCACCAGGCTCAGCACCAGCGTGGCCTTGTTGACTTCGCTGCTGCTGGCGTCGCTCTCGGCGTCGCCGATCACGGTGAACACCTGGCGCACTTCCGGCACCTGGCGCGCCAGCCAGGTGGCGCGCTCGGCGATGTCGCGCGTGGTCTCCAGCCGCGTGCCGGGCTCCAGCGACAGCGCGATGGTGGTGAGGCTGCGGTCGGCCGCGGGCACGAAGGAGGTGGGCAGCAGCGCGATCAGGCCCAGCGTGGAGATGAAGAACGCCAGCGCCAGCGCGACCGTGGTCTTGCGGTGCTGCTGGCACCAGCGCGCCGCCTTCAGGTAGCTGCGCATCACGCGGCCGTCCTCGCCGGCCGCGTGCCGGTCCACATGCGGCCTCAGGAGATACGCCGCCATCATCGGCGTGAGCAGGCGCGCAACCAGCAGCGAAACCAGCACGGCCACGGACGCGGTCACGCCAAAGGGCTTGAAGAACTTGCCCGGCACGCCGGCCATGAAGGCCGTGGGCAGGAAGACCGCGACCAGCGTGAAGGTGGTGGCGATCACCGCCAGGCCAATCTCGTCGGCCGCCTCCAGCGCGGCCTGCATGGGGCTCTTGCCCATGCGCAGGTGGCGCACGATGTTCTCGACCTCGACGATGGCGTCGTCCACCAGCACACCCACCACCAGCGACAGCGCCAGCAGCGTGATCAGGTTCAGCGAGTAGCCCAGCAGGCTCATCACCGCGAAGGTCGGAATGATGGACAGCGGCAGCGCCACGGCCGAGACCAGCGTGGCCCGCCAGTCGCGCAGGAAGGCCCACACGACGATGACCGCCAGCAACGCGCCTTCGAACAGCAGGTGCATGGACGCGTCGTAGTTGTCCTGCGTGGGCTGCACCGAGTTGTAGGCCTCCGTCAGCCTGACCTGCGGGTGCGCGCCGGCGAACGCCTTCACGGCTTCGCGCACGTCGTGTCGCACCGAGACTTCGCTGGCGCCGCGCAGCCGCTCGATGCGAAAGCCCACGGTGGGCGTGCCGTTCAGCGCGGCGTAGGCGAAGCGGGTCTCGGTGGTGTCGCTCACCCGCGCGATCTGGTCCAGCCGCACCGAGGACTTGTGGCCGCCGGCCGAGGTGACGGGAATCGCCAGCGCGGAGAGTTCGCCGGGCGTCTCCCGCCGGCCGATGGTGCGCATGCTCTGGTTGCTGCGGCCGATCTCGCCGCGGCCGCCGGAGGCATCGGTCTGCACTGCGGCGATCTGCGCCGACACGTCTGCCGGGCTCAGGCCCATGCCGGCCAGCGCAGCCGAGTCCAGCTGCACATGCACCTCGCGCTCCACGCCGCCGAGCCGCGTGAACGCACCCACGCCCCTGACGCCGCGCAGCGCCTTGCCGAGGTCGTTGTCCACGAACCAGGACAGGTCGGCCTCGCTGAGGTGCGGCGCTTGCACGGTGTAGGTGATCAGCGGGTCGCCGGCGCGGGTCACCTTCGCGATGACCGGTGGCGCCACGTCGCTGGGCAGGTCGGCGCGGGCGCTGTCCACCGCGTTGCGCACGGCGCTCAGGTCTTCCTCGGGGTCGGTGTCGGCCTCGAAGTTGATCGTGATGCTGACGGTCCCGTCGGTGACGGTGGTGCTGATGTGCTCGACGTGGCCCAGCGTCGCCAGCTTGTCTTCCAGCTTGCGCGCGACCTCGGTTTCCAGCTGGCTGGGCGCGGCGCCTTCCAGCGTGGCGGTGACCGAGATCGTGGGCGTGTCGAAGTCCGGGAAGTTCTGGATCGGGAGCTGGCGCAGGCCCAGCATGCCGGCCACGCACAGCACCAGGAACAGCAGCAGCGCCGGGACGGGGTTGCGGATCGACCAGGCGGAGACGTTCATGGCGCGCTCCCGGCCGGGGCTGGGCGTGCTGCGGAAGCCAGGTGGACTTCCACCACGTCACCGTCCTTTAGGAAGCTGCCGCCGCCATTGACGAAGCGCGCGCCTGCAGGCAAAGCGTCCAGCACCTGCACCATGTCGCCCACGCGCAGGCCGGTCTGCACCTGGCGCTGCTGCACGCGCGCGTCGGCACCGATCTCGAAGAGGTAGCTGTTTCCGTCGCGCAGCGTGATGGCCGAAGACGGCAGCACATTCGCTCGCGCCGTACCGGTGTGGACCTCGCCGGACACGTAGAGGCCGGGCGCGGCACCGGTTTTCATCGCATCGGCCGGCAGGTCGAAATAGGCCAGGCCCATGCGCGAGCTGGCGTCCAGCGTGGGCGCCACCAGGCGCAGCTTTGCCTCG
>NZ_VIDT01000470.1 GCF_006519715.1 Ideonella azotifigens | reverse complement strand
CGCCGTGCCGAGGCCATGCTGGTCAATGGCGACGACAGCGCCGAGCGCTGGCCTGTGGGCCATGGCGAGGTGGGCGCGATGGCCAGGGCCTTCCAGCAACTGTTGCAACAACGCGCCCAGCGCCAGCAGGAGGTCAACGAGTTGCTGCAGCAGCTCGAAGCCGTGGTCGACCATGCGGAGGTGGGCATTGCGCTGACCCGCCACGGCCGGCTGGAAGTCGTCAGCCGGCGCTTTTGCCAGATCTTCCGGGCCGAGCGCGAGCAGCTGGTGGGCCAGCGCACGCGGGTGCTGTATGCCGACGACGCAGCGCATGCCGAGCAGCGTGCACGCATCGGCCCAGCGTTTGCGTCACACGGCAGCTTCGAAGGCGAAGTCCGGCTGCAGCGCATGGACGGCGAAGGCTTCTGGGCCCGCATGCGCGGCCGCGTGGTGCAGCCAGGCAACCGCGGTGCCGGCACGATCTGGGTCGTCGACGACGTGACCCAGGCCAGGCACCACCGCGAACAGCTGACCTGGGCTGCCAGCCACGACGCCTTGACGGGCCTCGCCAACCGCGGCGCCTTCGAAGCGGCCTTGGAGACGCTGACGCAGGAAGCCGGACACGCGCCGTTCTGCGCGCTGTTCATAGACCTGGACCGCTTCAAGCAGGTCAACGACAGCGGCGGCCATGCAGCCGGCGATGCCTTGCTGCGCGGCATTGCCCAGGTGCTGGCCGCGCCGCTGCGCCGCTCCGACCTGGCCGCCCGCCTGGGAGGCGACGAATTTGCGGTGCTGCTGCCGCATTGCCCGCTGGAACGGGCGCAGGCGATTGCCGAAACGCTGCGCGCCGACGTTGGCCGCTACGCGCTGAGCTGGGAAGGTGCAAGCCACTCGGTTGGCTGCAGCATGGGACTGGTGCTGGTCAACGGCCGGCATGTGAGTGCTGCCGAAGTCCTGCGGGACGCCGATTCAGCCTGTTACCGCGCCAAGCGAGAAGGCCGGAACAAGGTGGTGTTGGCAGGCGACTGAACGCCAGGCCAGGTCTTCAGGTCGTCTGCGCGCTTTCGTGCGGCTGGGTGGCGCAGGCAGCGTCGAAGACTTCGCGTGCGCAGTCGTGGCAGCAGCCGCAGCAGGATGCGGCGCGGGTCATGTCTTTCAGGACTTCAAAGTCGCGCACACCGTGCACCTGGACGACTTGGCGGATGTCTCGGTCGCTGACGCGGTTGCAAAGGCAGACGATCATGGGAACCTGCGAGGGACGTGAACTCGGGAATCGAAAACGCAGGCGAAGCATAACCTGAATGCAAATGCTTCTCAAATACCTGTGGTCCGGTGGGGCCAAGTCCCGTGACGCGCTGCACGCTGGCGGCTCGTTCCGGTGATGCCAATGTCGCACCCGTTGCCGCCCTTGCACCCATGAAAAAAGCCGGCGCAAGGCCGGCTTTTCCTTCGCGTGTGCGAGGCGCTCAGGATTCGTCTTCGTTCATCTGGCTTTGCAGCCAGTTCTGCTCGCCGACCTGGGCCACCAGCGCGATCTGGGTTTCCAGGTGCTCGATGTGCTCTTCGGTGTCGTCCAGGATCTCCAGCAGCACGTCGCGGGAAACATAGTCGCGCACGCTTTCGCAGTGGGCGATCGCGTCCTTCAGCAGCGGATGGGAGCCCATTTCGATCTTCAGGTCGCAGTGCAGCGTCTCGACGGCGTTTTCACCGATGAACAGCTTGCCCAGGTCCTGCAGGTTAGGCAGGCCGTCGATCATCAGGATGCGGTCGATCAGCTTGTCCGCATGCTTCATTTCCTCGATCGATTCCTTGTACTCGTGCGCCGCGATCTTCAACAAGCCCCAATGCTTGAGCATGCGGGCATGCAGGAAGTACTGGTTGATGGCGGTCAGCTCGTTCTTCAGCTGCGCATTCAGGAATTCAATGACTTTGGCGTCGCCCTTCATGGCCCGCTCCTTTGAGGTTGTTGTGTGTGAGGGGCAGCGCTCGAACCGCTGCGAATCGTGGCATTCTGCGCCGCATCACCCCATGGGCCAAATGGTTATCCATGCCCGGCCGGATGGATCGCGAATCGCTCGTATTCGGGATTTGCTACAGCCGGCTGCAGCGAACCCCGGCACAAAGACCTCGATCCCAGATCCTGCATTGATGCAAATCGATCTCATTTGCAATAATCGGCCATTGCCCGTTCGTCATCACGATCCGCGTTTGCCGCCACCATGCACAAAACCCCCCAGATCCAGGCCGAAGAACTGAAGACCAGCGGCCTGAAGGCAACCCTGCCGCGGCTGCGCATCCTGGCCGTGTTCGACCGCTCGGAGCGCCGCCACCTGAGCGCGGAAGACGTGTATCGACAGTTGCTGAACGACGGCTCGGACATTGGCCTGGCCACCGTCTACCGGGTGCTCACGCAGTTCGAGCAGGCCGGCCTGCTGCTGCGCAGCCAGTTCGACAATGACCGCGCCGTGTTCGAGCTGAACCACGGCGAGCACCATGACCACCTGGTCTGCCTGCGCTGCGGCAAGGTGGAGGAATTTTGCGACCCGGCGATCGAACAGCTGCAGCAGCGCATTGCCGCCGAGCGCGGTTTCGAGCTGCGCGAACACGCGCTGTCGCTCTATGGGCTGTGCAGCGACCCGGCCTGCCAGGACGGTGCCTGAAGCAAGCCGCTCAGGCGGCCGCGCGCATTGACTTCGCCACCGCCAGCTTCTGCACCACGCTGCGCGCGCGCCGCTTGCGCGCCCAGATCAGCACGCCAGTGACGCTGAAAGAGGCGATCACCACACCCATCAGCGAGATCAGCACCCGCCCGGTCAGGCCGATGATGCGGCCCGAGTGCAGCGGGAACATGCTCTGCATGAAGATGTCGCCAGCGCTGCCGGTGCCGGGCACGCTGTCGCCGGCCAGCTCGCCGGTCCCGGCGTCGAAATAAAGCCAGGCGTTGCCCAGGCCGCCGTCACCGTGGTCATGGCCGGGGCGGAAAAAGCCCACGCCCCAGAGGCCGAACTCGGGCGACAGGAACACCGCGCCAGCCGGCTCGCTGAAGCCACGCCGCAGCCCTTCGGCCTGCGCCAGCGCAACGACCTGGGCGGCGCTGACCTTCGGCTCCGCTGCCGCGGTGGGCGTCGTTGGCGTGCGGCTGGCAAAGGGTGATGGCGACAGCGTCGAGAAGGCCGACACCACCGGCCGCATCACCTGCGTGTTGAGATTCATGGCCACCGAAGTGATGGCCAGCAACAGCACCAGCAGGAACAGCCACACGCCGCCGGAGCGGTGCAGGTCGAACACCAGCTTGTGCCCGCTGGCGCCCCAGCGGAACGCAAACGAGCGCTTCCACTGCGCGGCATTCGGGAACGAGATCCACAGCGCGATCAGCGAATCCAGCACCCAGGCGATGGCGATCAGGCCCATCAGCCAGATGCCCAGCTCGATGCTGCCGGCATCGGGCAAGTGCATCGAGTAGTGCAGCTTGTAGAGAAAGGGCAGCAGGTTCTCGCGGCTCAACGACACCGCGCCCCATTCGCGCCTGCCCTGGACCTCGGCCGTCACCGGGTCCAGCGCCACCTGGTTGTAGCCAGGCTCGAAGAGCTGGCCGGTGGCCGGATCGACCCGCGGCACCACCGACACACTGAAGGTCTCTCCCGGCTCGACCGCCAGCTGGTAGTAGCTCACGCGCACCTTCGGATCCGCCGCTTCCACCGCAGCAACCAGCTCGGCCACCGGCCGAGCCTGGCCCAGCCCGCCACTGCGTGCCTCGTACAGCGCCGGGTTCAGCCAGGCGTCCAGCTCGTGGTCCCATGAAATGACGGCGCCGGTGGCCCCGGCGATGAACAGGAACAGCGCGGCTGCCAGGCCAAACCAGCGGTGCAGCCGCACCATCCAAGCTCTGATCATCGAAACGTCTCTCTGGGAAGCATCAGCAGATCCCGCACAGCACCACGCTGCCAGGACAGGCTTTGACGGACGGCGCTCGGCCCAAGTCCAGCGCCGCTGTCATGCGTCTACTTGAATGGCGTAGATTTTAATGCACCTCATTCGCATTTACAAAATGGCAGGTGATCCGATCCCAAATTCCCGCCGTTCTGACGGGCATCGTGATGCAGAAACCATGTGCCCAGCACGACTTTATGGATGCAAATAAGAATCGCTCGTATTACGATGCATTCATGCAAGCCCTTCAAACCTCCTTCACCGCCCCGGTCTCGGTGTCCGCACCGAACACGCCGGCCATCAGCGCCACACCGGCGCGCGCACCCGATGGGGCCGCCTGCCCGCGCTGGCGCAGCCAGGACTTGCTGGCCCAGGCGCAGCAGGCCGAAATCGCGCACGGCGACCAGGTCTATCGCTTGCGCCTGACGGCGCTGGGCAAGCTCATCCTCACCAAGTGAAGCGGCCGCGGGGATGCCGCCCACTGGTTCTTGTACCGCCATGACCCTTTCCGTGCTGCCGCGCA
>NZ_VIDT01000047.1 GCF_006519715.1 Ideonella azotifigens | reverse complement strand
GCTGGCGCTGGACGAGCACCCGCAGCGACTGGCCAGCGGGATGCAGGCCTACGAGCTGCAACTCGACCTGAGCGGCACCGCCCCGGTCACCATGGACCTGATGGCCTCGCCGGACGGGGGCGAATTCACCCGCCTGCGCTTCGACCCCGAGCAGGGCAGCGTGTCCGTCGACAAGACGCACGCCAGCCTGTCCGCCGAGAACGAAGGCCCGCTGCGCTTGCAAGGCCACTACGACCGCGCCGCGTTCGGGGTCATGCGCCGCCTGCGCGTGTTCGTGGATGGCTCGGTCGTCGATGTGTTCGTCAATGACGCCGCAGCCTATTCCCTGCGCAGCTACCCGACCCTGCCCGCCAGCACAGGCCTGCGCCTGTCCTCAGACAGACCCATGACCGCGCAGGTTCAGCTCTGGCCGCTGCGGCCGCCACCCTGATCGCCCCACCACCACCGACCTCGAGAAATACCCCGGCAAGGGGATCCACAGGAGACGAACGATGAAATACCCACGAGCCGCCATCGCCTGGCGTCTGTTGCCCGTGGCCTTGGCAGCGCAGGCCGCCTTCGCCCAGCAGGCCCCGGCCCCCGAAGCCACCGAGAGCGCCGAAAAGCCGCAGGAGGTGGTCATCACCGGCACTGCCAGCAGCGGGCGCCAGACGCTGAAAAAGGACTCGACCAACACGATCAACACGCTGTCGGCCGAGGAGATCCGGCGCCTGGCGCCGATCAGCACCGCCGACCTGCTGCAGAACGTGCCGGGCATCTTCGCCGAGGGCAGCACCGCCGGTGAAGCCAGCAACAACATCACCGTGCGCGGCCTGCCGGTCACTGGTGGCTACCGTTACGCACCGCAGCTGATCGACGGCCTGCCCTGGTTCGAAGAGCCAGAGGTGCCCTTCATGAACAACGACGTCGCCGTGCGCGACGACCTGATGACCAAGCGTGTGGAAGTGGTCAAGGGAGGGACTGGCGGCATCCTGTACTCCAACGGCCTGGGCGCCACTGTCAACCACATCACCCGCACTGGCAGCCAGCAGTTCGAGGGCGGCTACAAGCTGGAAGTGGCCGACTACAACTTCGTCCGCAATGACCTCTTCGTCTCCGGCCCGATCAGCAAGAACCTGACCTTCGCCGTGGGCGGCTTCTACCGCACCTCCGACGGCCTGCGCAACACCGGCTACACCGCTGACAAAGGCGGTCAGGTGAGGGGCAATCTCGTTTATCAGACCGATGACGGTCGAAGCGAAGTGCAGCTTCACGCGCTGAAGATCAACGACCGCACCGCCTTCTACCAGAACGTGCCCTTCCAGGTGCCGGCCATCAGCGCGCCGGGTACGCCGGCCGATCCTGTCAAGATCCGCATGGACCAGGTCTGGCCGCTGGGCATCGATTTCGCGCATGGCACGGTGGCGTCCTCGTCGAACCGCCGCTTCAGGATGCTCGGCGAGTATGGTGAGCGCCAGATCGACACCGCCGACGGCATCCACCCCGACTTCAACATCACCACGCTGAAGGGCATCCACGAGTTCGAGTCGGGCTGGACGCTGGACGCCGGCCTGCGGCACTCGAACGGCAGCAGCGGCTTCAACGGCATGTTCACCGGCAACGACACGACCACGGCCGCCCGCTTCAACAATGCCCGCTTCAACAACGACGTGCTGCGTTTCGGCAGCTTCTACCCGACCGCCGTCGGCGTGGCAGCTTATGGCGTGGACGGCGGCGCACGCATCGCCGACAGCGCCTATCTGAACTACCTGATTCCCTTCATCGCGAGGACCGAGGCCCGCAGCACCTCGTTCGACTTGAAGCTGGGCAAGTCGGTGCAGTGGCTGGGCGAGCATCAGCTGACCCTCGGTGCATATGCCACCAACTATGCGAACAGGCAGAACTTTCAGCAGTCGCTGCTGGTCTCGACGATGGAGGCGCATCCGCAGTTGGTAGACCTGCGCGCCATCGATGCCGCGGGCAATCCTGTCGGCCCCTCGGTCACTTCCAATGGCGTGATGCGCCTGGGCTTCAATGGCTATTTGGCAGATGCCAAGGTCAAGGGCGAAGCGCTGTATTTCCTTGATCATTGGGAAACGGGTGACGGCCGGCTGAAGATCGACGCAGGCGTGCGCCACCAGACGCAGCGCGCCAACGTGATCTACAACGTGCGCGACCAGACACGCGACCTGACACCGGCCGGCGTCCTGCCCGGCAGCACCGCCGACACACTGGCCGACAACGAGATCCTGCTGCCAGGTGCCGACCAGAGGCTTGACTCCAAGCTCAGCGCCACCGGCTGGTCGCTGGGCAGCAACTACTCGGTGCAGCCCAACCTGGCCGTCTACGGCCTGGTCTCGCGCTCCTTTCGGCTGCCGAGCCTGGAGCAGCTGAACCAGCTGCAGTTCGACCCAAGCCAGCCCGGCAGCAAGGTCGAGCGCATCATGCAGTACGAAGGCGGCCTCCGTTACTACGCCAAGACCTGGGACACCCAGCTGGCGCTGTTCTACAACAAGTTCAGCCCACGCGACCAGTACGTGGACTTCCGCGATTTCACGTCGCCAAGCTGCACGCCGGCCGGGGTGACAGTGGACATCAACAGCTGCCCGCTGGTGCGCGAGTTCTACCGCCGCGGCATCGAGAACGTCGGCCTGGAGCTGGAAGCTGCGTGGCGGCCGTCAGAGGTCAAGGGTTTGGAGCTGCGCTTCAACGGCCTCGTGCAGGACCCGAAGGTCGTGGACGCGAACTACCGGACCGTCAAGGAGCTGCGCGTCAACGACGTGGTCACCGGCTACACCTTCGAGCAGATCGGCGAGGACGGCCGCCGCCCGCGCCGCCTTGCCGCGGTCATGGCGAACTTGCAGGCGAGCTGGGACTTGAAGCCTTACACCGGCCTGCCGCTGAAGCCCTATGCCAAGTACACCTACTTCGGGAGCCGCTACTCGGAATCGCAGGACGTCAACGTCACGCTCTACCCTGCGTACTACCACCTCGATGGCGGCTTCATCTGGGACTTCAGCCAGAAGAGTTCGATCCAGTTCCACGTCTCGAACATCACCAACCGCCTCTCGTTCACCGAGGGCGATCCGGTCTTCGTGGACCTGAAGGGCCCCAACGGAGCGACCAACCGCGGCGTGAGCCGACCGCTGTTCGGTCGCACGCTGCGCGCCATGTACACCTACTTCTTCTGAGTGGGAGAACCATGATGAAAAAACTGCTTTGCATGCTGAGCCTGCCCGCACTTGTCCTGCTCAGCGCCTGCGGTGGTGGCAACGGCGGCAGCGCCGAGTCACTGCCTCAGCCGCACTCGCCGGTCATCTCCGATCCGGGTGCGTTGAGCGTGCCCGAATTCACCACGGCCGTGGCGAAGTTGACGGTCAGCAGCCCGGACAACAACGCCTTCGAACTCACGCTCTCCGGCGCCGATGCGGCATTGTTCGCGATCAACGGCGATGGCTCCATCCGCTTCGCGATTCCGCCCGACTTTCAGAATCCCGCCGATGCGGACAGGGACAACACTTACCAGGTCACCGTCGTCGCTGACGACAGCTACTCAACGCCGTCGAAGCTGAACCTGTCCATCAAGGTGACCGCCTGCCCGACATGCCACGTGGCCAACACCTCGGCACATGTCACCACCGACGACACCACTTTCGTCACCGAGAACGTCATCTCCAGCTTCGAGTACCCGGCACAGATGCAGCAGGACACGGCCAAGTACACGCTGACGGGTGCCTTCGCCACGACGACGAACTGGAACAATCTCGAGTATTCGAACCCGGGCATGGCGCCGATCGCTGCGCGCATCGGCGATGCCTCGGTCAGCACCTGCGAGATCGGCGGCGCGGGATGCGATGCGCCGACTGGCAGCATCACGATCAACAACGTGCTCATCAAGAAGGATTCGATCACCTTCCTGATGTCGGGTGGCAACGGCGGGCCCGACGTCGGCGCGCAGGTGCTTTACACGCCGCCCGGTGCCAGCGCCCCGGTCGTTCTGGGAACCTACAACCCGAACAGTTGCGGGGATCCTGTGCTCAAGGGCGACCAGCACTACGTCAACTTCGACACCAGCGGCCTGATCGGCGAGACGGTGCAGTTGGTGATCTTCGACAACGCGTCCAGCGGCTGCGGCTTCGTCGCCTTCGACCACTTCTACCAGACCGACGAGCCGCGCGGTGTCAATGCCGGCGTGCTGAGCAAGCCGCTCACGCCGGTCAAGGTCAGCGTCGAAGATCCGGTGGCGTTCCAGAAGATGGTGCCCTTCGCCAGCTTCGAGAACCCGGTGGACATGGTGGCCAAGCGCGGGTGGGCCGGCACCGGGGTGTTTGCCAACCCGACAGCGACGAGTTGGCAGGGCACGACCGGCACGGACGCCAACGCCGCGCGCGTCGGCGACACGGCCATCAGCACCTGCGAGATCGGCGGCCCGGGCTCGCCCTGCGACTCGCCGACCGGCACGCTGACCTCGCCGGCCTTCAAGGTGACGGACCCGTACCTGAACTTCCTGATGCATGGCGGCGGTGCGGGCAAGAACGTCGGCCTGCGCGTCATGGACACACTGGGCAATGTGCTGCTGAGCTACAGCCCGAACAGCTGCGGACCGTCCTTCATCTAGAACGACGATGACTGGACCCACATCGACATCTCGGCCCTGAATGGCGCCTTCATCAAGGCCCAGCTCTTCGACGAGGAGGCAGGCGGCTGTGGCTTCGTCAGCACCGACCATTGGTACCAGTCGCCCACCGCATGGAATCCCTCGGGCCAAGGCAAGGACGGCGGCACGGTCGTGCTCAGTGCAGCGATGACGGCCAGGCTGGGCTTCAATGTCACGGTGACGGCCGACGCCTTCGCGCAGCCGATCGGCGACTTCGACGATGCCATGGCCACCGCGCAGGTCTGGACCGCCACCGGTGATTTCGTCAACCCGGCCAACGCCGATGTCTGGAAGGGGACATCCGGCGGCGCACGGGTCGGCGTGGGAGCCGTCAGCACCTGCGAAATGAACGGCAACAACAAGGGCTGCGATGCCTCCACCGGCACGCTGACGTCTCCGCTGTTCACCGTAGATGCCGCGCGCCCCTTCCTGAATTTCCTGATGTCTGGCGGCAATCCCGACGGCACCGTTGGCCTGAAGGTGCTGGACGCTGCCGGCGAGGTTCTCGCGACCTACACACCGAATTCCTGTAACCAGTCCTCGATCAGGGACGATGGGAACTGGGTGACGCTGGACCTGTCGGTCCAGGCCGGCAAGCAGGCGCAGGTGCAGATATTCGACAACGAATCCGGCGGTTGTGGCTTCCTCAGTTTCGACCATGTCTACATGGGAGCCGTGCGCAAGCAGTAGGCCCTAACAGTGGGCAAGCAAAGCTGATGCAGGGCAGGTAGGCACCCCCGCAAGGGCCGTGATCTCGCTGCCACTGGCGAACATCTGCCTGCACTGCGTCTTCGACCTGTGGGCGCACCGCGGGCGGGGCGGCCATGCCAAAGGGGAGGTGATCATCGTCCGGCATGCCGGCGACAGCGTGGGCGATCTCCGTCCCTACCGTGACCAGAAGATGGAGCGCCGAAGGGGCTTCTGGCCGCGCGGCGCAGTCGCCGGTTGGCTCAAGTCAGCTCCTCGGTGACCACCGAGAAGTGCGTCAACTGGTGTTGTCCAAAGGTCATGGTGATCGGGACGTCGCCCGCATCGCGCCCGCGGCCGATGACGATGCGGCCGATCCGGGGCGTGTTGTGGCGGGCGTCGAAGGTGTGCCAGCGGTCGCCCAGGTACACCTCGAACCAGGCACTGAAGTCCATTGGGGAGCGCACCGGCGGGATGCCAATGTCCCCCAGGTAGCCGGTCGTGTAGCGCGCAGGGATGTTCATGGCGCGGCACAGCGTCACTGCCAGGTGGGCGAAGTCGCGGCACACGCCGGTGCGCTCATTGAACCCTTCCAGGGCGCTGCGATTGGCACGGGCCCGGCCATAGTCGAATTGAAGGTGGCCGTGCACGAAGTCCACGATGGCCTGCACGCGTGCCCAGCCCAGTGGCGTGCTGCCAAAGCGCGACCAGGCGAAGTCCATCAAGGCGCTGTCGACCTCGCAGTAGCGGCTGGGCAACAGGTATTGCAAGGTCTCGTGGGGCAGGTCCTGCGGCGCATGCTGGATGGCGTCCAGACACACCGGGTCGGGCCGGCCAGGGTCCAGCACGACAGCCGTGTTCCGCAATCGGACGCTGTTCACGTTCGGTGGCACGTTGATGCGGCCGCAGTGATTGCCGAAAGCGTCGGTGTAGTTCTCGATGGCCAGGCCCGGTTCGACGACGATGGCGTCGCCGCTGAGCACGTCATGCTTGCGATCGGGATGCACATTGAGCATCAAGAGGATGGCGTTGGGCGAATTGACGGCCAGCGTGATGTCGAACCCGATTTGAATTTTCAAGACAGCTTCCTGCTTCCATGGGCCGGCGCGAATCGAGCGCACCGGCGTTGTGATGATGCGGCACCGTCTTTGGCGCCTCAAGGACGAATGTAGGAAGGGTCCGCCCCGGCCGCCATCGGGCAGGCGGCCTTGCGGCTGTGGGAGTCAACCTACGTCCGAGCCGTGGCGCCGCTGCTGCGCATCCGCCAGGACGGCGCCAGCGGGCAGATTCCTTCAACCTATTCCAAGGCAGCACCATGCGTGCACAGACCCACCCGCAAGCAGATCAGACGGCGAGGACAGAAGGCGAGGAGGGCAGGCTGAATGCAGTGCGCGGGATGTCCAGCGGGCCGGAGCGCTTTGCAGGGCATTACCATCACCTTCCAAGACCCTCGGCGCTGCAGGCTGCGGCGCTGCTTTCCGGACCTCGCCCATGTCGACCTCTGGCCCTACCGCTGCGCTGTCCTCGAGCTTCGACCCCACGCTGCTGCGCAGCCCTGAGGACCTGGTGGCCACGCTCAGGCGATACCAGGATGTGCTCAACAGCGCGCTTGACACCGCCATCATCACGCTCGATGAACACGGCCTGGTCACCGGCTGGAACCTGGGTGCCGAGCGGTTGCTGGGGTGGACCGAGGGCGAAATGCTCGGCCGCTCGCTCGGTGTCATCTTTCCCGAAGAAGCGGGAGGTCCGGCGGCCCTGCTGGCCGAGATTGGCCAGGCCAAGCTGCAGGGGACCGGCGGCTCGGAGGGCTGGCGTTTGCGCAAGGGGGGCGGGCGCTTCTGGGCCATCGGCGAAACGCGGCGCATGGCCAGCGGCGAAGGCAGCTCGGGGTTCGTGAAGATCCTGCGCGACCGCACCGATGCGCAGCAGCTTGCCTTGGCTCTGCAGGAGCGCACGCGTGCGTTGGAGATCCTGAACCAGACCGGCAGCACGCTGGCCCGTGAAACCGAGCTGGACAAGGTCGTGCAGGCAGTCACCGATGCCGGCGTGGCGCTCACCGGCGCGGAGTTCGGTGCCTTCTTCTACAACCTGGTCAACGCGGCCGGCGAGAGCTACATGCTTTACAGCCTCTCCGGCGTGCCCAGGGAGAAGTTCGCGCAGTTCCCGATGCCACGCAACACGGCGGTGTTTGCACCGACCTTCAGTGGCGAGGACATCGTGCGTTCCGACGACATCACGCGCGACGCCCGCTACGGCCGCAACGCGCCGAACGCCGGCATGCCGGCCGGGCACCTGCCTGTGCGCAGCTACCTGGCAGTGCCGGTCATCTCCCGCTCGGGCGAGGTCATCGGCGGGCTGTTCTTCGGCCACTCGCGCGTGGGCGTGTTCACGGAAGATTCCGAGCGCAACCTCGAGGGCCTGGCGGGCGAGGCTGCGGTGGCCATCGACAACATGCGCCTGTTCGAAAAGGCGCAGCTGGAAATCGCCGAGCGCAGCCGTGTCGAGGCGGCGCTGCGCGAACTCAACCTCGGCCTGGAGGCGCAGGTGCAGCGCCGCACGGCCGAACTGCTGCAGCACGCCGAGGCTTTGCGGCAAGCGCAGAAGATGGAGGCCGTGGGCCAGCTCACCGGTGGCATCGCGCACGACTTCAACAACCTGCTGCAGGTGATCGTCGGCAACCTGGACTTGCTCTCGCGTGGCCTGCCAGAGGAAATGGCACGCCTGCGCCGGGCTGCGGCGCAGGCCATGTCCGGTGCCAAACGCGCCAGCTCGTTGACCCAGCGGCTGCTCGCATTTGCCCGCCGGCAGCCGCTGGACCCGAAGCCCCTCATTGCCAACGTGGTGGTGCAGGGCATGTCTGAGCTGCTGCGCCACGCGCTGGGCGAAACGGTCGAGCTGGAAGTGGTCGGCGCCGGCGGCCTGTGGACCACCGAGGTCGATCCGAACGAGCTCGAGAGCACGCTGCTGAACCTGGCGGTCAACGCCCGCGACGCGATGCCCTCCGGCGGCAAGCTGACCATCGAAACCGCCAACGGCCACCTGGACGAGGCCTATGCGGCGCGGCATGCGGAAGTGACCCCGGGCCAGTACGTGGTGATCAGCGTGACCGACACCGGTGCGGGCATGGACGCGCAGACCATGTCACGCGTCTTCGAACCTTTCTTCACCACCAAGCCCGAGGGCAAGGGTACCGGGCTGGGGCTGAGCCAGGTCTATGGCTTCGTCAAGCAGTCGCATGGCCATGTGCAGCTGTACTCGGAGCTCGGCATCGGCACGACGGTCAAGCTGTACCTGCCGCGCTACCACCAGCTGGCCCAGCCGACCGAGCATGACGAAGCCTTGCCGGTGCCGGGCGCCGAAGGCGAGCGCATCCTGGTGCTGGAAGACGATGCCGACGTTCGGGCCTTCTCGGTTTCCGCGCTGCAGGAACTGGGCTACCGGGTCATCGAAGCAGCCCACGGTGCCGCGGCACTGGCGGTGCTGGAGAAGCAGGGCGTGGACCTGCTGTTCACCGACGTGGTCTTGCCCGGCGGCCTGACCGGTGCAGATGTCGCCGCGCGGGCCAAGGTGCTGCAGCCCGGCATCAAGGTGCTGTTCACGACCGGCTACTCCCGCAACGCCATCGTGCACCACGGCCGCCTGGACGCTGGCGTGAACCTGCTCACCAAGCCGTTTTCGCTGGACGACCTGGCGGTGAAGGTGCGAGAGGTGCTGGACAAGGCGGTGCGAGACGGAACACCTGGCGGCTGACGGCGCGGACATTGCGCGGACCTCGGCAGGTGCTTTGCAATGCTGCCCGGCGGGCAGCATTGCGATGGTGTCGCGCACGCGCGGCGTCCTTGGGGCCGGTATCGCGAAGCCTCATCGCTCTGGCTTGGCACTTCGCTTCGCGACACCGTGACTCGGCAGATTCGGCAGATTCGGCAGGATGGCGCTGGCGACGATGTGGGACAGATGATCGGCCCGTGGCGCGAACGCCGGCAGGTCGACAAGCCAACCGAGCGCCGACATCAGGCCGAACAAGTCGTCCCCATTCATGTCGGTGCGCGCCTGGCCGCCGGCCTGTGCGCGAAGCAGCAGGCGCGCGCTGGCTGAGTGCACCGCTGCACACGCGGCATAGAGAGCGGACTCCGGGTTCGCGTGGGCGGTTGCCATCATGGCGACAACGCCTCGATAGCTCTGCGCGAACGCCATCCATTCTCGGAACCATGAAACGAGCGCCTCACCGGGTGCATCCGACTTCTCGAGTCCGCCTGCCGTCTGTACCAACGCGTCCAGGTGTGTGCACAGCAGCGCTTCGAACAAGGCTTCGCGCGTCGGGAAATGACGAAGCAGCGTGGCCAATCCGACCTCGGCCCGGCGCGCTATGTCGCGCATGGACGCGTTGACACCCTGCTCGGCGACGACCTCTCGTGCGACCACAAGGAGATGGGTTCGATTCTTCTGGGCGTCGGCTCGCATAGGCTTCTTGACAAGTGGATCACTGATCCGTATATTTGGATCACTGGTTCGGATACGTGAATTTGGATCTGGATCGGTGATCCAAATGGTACAGCGCCTTTGTACCCATCGGAACAGGGCGCTGCGTCACACCACAAACGAAAGGAAAAGATCGTGAAGAAACTAGAAGGCAAGGTTGCAGTCATCACGGGCGGCAGCAGCGGGATTGGCTTGGCCACCGCCAAGCGCTTCGTGGAAGAAGGTGCACACGTTGTGATCACTGGGCGACGAGAGAAAGAGCTGGTGGAAGCCGCTGCCTCCATCAAGAGAAACGTCACGACGGTCGTGGGCGACGTGTCGCGCCTGGAAGATCTGGACCGGCTCTATGCCGTCGTGAAAGAAAAGCACGGTCACATCGACGTCCTCTTCGCGAACGCGGGCGCGGGGACAATCGCGCCGCTCGCGGTCGCGACTGAATCGCATTTTGACCAGACCTTTGACGTGAACGTGAAGGGGCTGTTCTTTACGGTGCAGAAGGCCCTTCCCCTCTTCAAAGACGACGGTTCGATCATCCTGAACTCGTCGGTCTCGAACGTGCTCGGGCTTCCAGGATTTACTGCTTACGCTGCGAGCAAGGCGGCTGTGCGCAACTTCTCGCGCGGTTGGACTTTGGAATTGAAGGACCGCCGCATCCGCGTGAATTGTGTGAGTCCCGGCGCAATCGATACCCCGGCCTTGGCGACGACGACTGGCCTTACCGCTGAGCAGGCCGAGCAGGCGGTCGCACAGTTCACCACGCAGATCCCGATGGGCCGCAGAGGCTTCCCCGAGGAAATCGCGGCTGCAGTTGCGTTCCTCGCCTCTGATGAGAGTTCTTACATTACCGGCGTGGATCTCGCCGTCGATGGAGGCATGGCGCAGGTCTAGTACGAGGGTGCGGGTCAACGGTGGACCCGCCGTGGACCGCCCCCTCGCACGCCACGCGCTCGTCAAATGCCAACCGCAAAGGAGATTCCGATGTACGACCCATCCAAGCTGTCCGAGTTGATCCGGTTCGCACGAGTTGATGCGGGATCCACCGTCATCGACGTTTACCCAGGCGACGGCGCCTGGACCCGTCTCTTCTCCGACATCGTCGGAGCCGAAGGACGGGTCTTCAGCTTCGTGCCGGCCGAAGTCGCCCATTTCAAGAACGATCCAGTCGGCCGCATGCGAACGCTTGCGATGGAGCCGGGCCGAGAGAACACCGAAGCGGTCTCGGCGGACCTCGTGGCGATGCCGGAGGTCACGCAGCAGGCGGATGTTCTTTGGATGCACCTGTTCTATCACGATCTCCACACCGCGCTGATGCAGGCCAAGGGCGCGACGGCGGCCCACTTCAATCGAGCTGTCCACGAGCGGCTGAAGCCCGGCGGGTACTACGTCATCGTGGACCACGCCGCCACCGCCGGGCTGGGCACGGGCGATGCGCAGTCACTGCATCGGATTGAGCCTGCATTCGTTCGCGAGGAGGTGGAGGCGGCCGGCTTTGTACTGGACGCGGAAAGCGCCCTGCTCGCAAGAAGTGACGATCCGCACTCGATCAAGGTGTTCGATCCTTCGATCAAGGGCGAGACGGATCGTTTCGCCTATCGGTTCGTGAAGCGCTGACGACCCAACCGATGGACCGACGAGCTTTCATCCTCATGCAGTGATCCGGTTGGGTGACTGCGAGCTGTCTGCAGGCCGATCCATCAGACCTTCGAGAACGAACTCGAAGTAGCCGTTGAAGTCGGCGTGACCGCACGGCACGGCATCCAGTGTTGAATAGGGCGCGATCGCATGGCGGTGCAGGCATGCCGCGATCAAGGGCAGCACCAGTGCATCCACCACGATGTCTGGATCCACGGCACGGAACTCGGCGCGCTCGATGCCGTGTTTGACGATCCTGGACACGAGCAGGCGCGTCGGTGTGATCACCTCGCGCATCCAGAAATTGGCCAGAACGGGAAAGTTGCGGGCTTCCGTGAACAGCAGGTTGACGATCCCGCCGGCCTCTCCTGCGACGAACTCGGACTGCCACGTGGCAATGAGCTCTCGAAGCATGTCAGGGCTGGCGCGAACATCGGTCGTCTCGTGCAACGAGATGGCGACTCGGGAAGAGAAGCGCTGCGCGATCAATGCCTTGAGCAAATCTTCCTTGCTGTCGAAGTAGAGATAGAGCGTGCCCTTGCAGACACCGGCGCGCGCGGCGATCTCGTCGATACGAGCCGCCGCAAACCCCTTTTCGATGAACAGGCTGAGGGCGGCATCCAGAAGCTCCTGAGGCCGCGCCTGCTTGTGCCGCCGGATCGGGAAGGCAGTGCGATTGATCATTGAAGCCCCGGCTTTCAGTGCGACGTCGCGAGTGGCGCATCTGTCTGATCCTTTGCGTCCCGGATTTGGGCTGGGGACGTTGCATCGAGCGAGGTCATGCCGCAGTCTCTGGAACGCCCGCGAGCCGTATCGCGTCGTTCAGCACCTTGGCGGGCACGTCGGGCCTTTCCAGGACGATGAAGTGACCGGCGTACGGCACCTGGATGAATTCAGCAGTGGGAAGGAGTCGCCTGTTGGCCTGTCGGTCCGACGGGCGTGACCAATCCCTTTCTCCATAGATGAGATGGACCGGTACGCCGACCTCGGGATATCGGGACCGCGCCGCGATGAGGCTGGGCAGGTTCCCGTACACCGCACGGGCAACGACCGGGTAGCCTGGGCCGCGTCCGACCTTCAGCAGTTCATCGACGTAGTCGTCGGTCAGGGCGGTCGTGTCGCCGAGACCTCCACGCAGCACGGCGCGCATGATCGCCTTGGGTTCGACACCGGCGATGGTCGGGCCAATGCCCGGGGCAAGCACGCCGGTCACGATGAACCGCGCCAGGAGGCTGGACCGCGCGATTCCCCCCGCATAGTCATAGGCATTGATCGCCACGACACGCCGCACTCTCTCGCGAAGATCTGCAGCGGCTGTCAGGGCGAGCGTGGCGCCCATCGACTCGCCAAGCAGCGTCACGTCGCGCAGGTCGAGTTGGGTGATGAAGCGCTTCACTGCATCGCGCATCGCGGGCTCGTCGTAGGAAGCACCCGGCACGATCTGCGAGTAACCCATGCCGGGCAGATCGAGTGCGTACACCGTGTACCGATCCTGGACCAGCGGGATGAGGTTGCGGAAGTGCTCGGCCTGCGTGCGCACGGTGTGAAGCAAGACCAACGGCGCCCCGGTTCCGCCCGCGAGGTAACGCAGTCGACCATGGCTTCGGGCTTGTGGCCCGAGCGGGTCCAGAAAGTGTTCGGTGGTCCCCGGGATTCTGATTCCGGAACGGGAATTGGTGGTTGCAGACAAGCTTGTTTCCCCAATATTTGACGGGTGCGTCAATGGCCAGCGGGTGCGGCCGTGTCTGCGAGCGGTGCCGCAGCCGGTGTCTGCGCCGGGCCGTCGCGCCGGATGCGGAACCACGCGGCATACAGCGCCGGCACGAAGACCAGGGTCAGCGCCGTGGCCGTCACGAGGCCGCCCATGATCGCGATGGCCATCGGCCCCCAGAACACGCTGTGCGTGAGCGGGATCATCGCCAGCACCGCCGCTGCGGCCGTCAGCACCACCGGACGCGAGCGCCGCACCGTGGCCTCGACGATGGCGGCCCAGGGCGCGATGCCGCGTGCGATGTCCTGGTCGATCTGGTCGACCAGGATGATCGAGTTGCGCATGATCATGCCGCTGAGCGCGATCACCCCGAGCAGCGCGACGAAGCCGAACGGCGCGTTGAACAGCAGGAGTGCCGGCACCACGCCCACCAGCGCCAGCGGTGCCGTCATGAACACCATGAACAGCCGCGAGAAGCTCTGCAACTGGATCATCAACAGGGTCAGCATCACCGCGAACATCGCCGGGAACACCGCGAACAACGCCACGTTGGCCTTGTCGCTCTCCTCGATCGCGCCGCCTTCCTCGATGCGGTAACCCGCCGGCAGGCTGTCGATGATCGGCTTGAGCGACGGCCGGATCTTCGCGGTGGCGTCCGGGCCCTGCACACCATCGATGACGTCGCTGCGCACCGTGAGCGCCATGTCGCGGTTGCGCCGCCACAGCACCGGCTCCTCGAAGCTCGGCTCGATGCGGGCCAGCTGGGACAGCGGCACGGCGACGCCGTCGCGCGTGGCGACCTGCAGGTCACCGAGCTGGCCGATGCGCTTGCGCTCCTCGGGCGAGGCGCGCACGACCACGTCGATGAGCTCTTCGCCGCGGCGGATCTGCGTCACCGGCGCACCGTCGAGGGTGGTCTGCACCAGGCTCTGGACATCGGCGCTGGACAGGCCGAGCAGCCGCGCCTTGTCCTGGTCGACATGGACCTGCACCGAACGCACCTGCTCATTCCAGTCGAGTTGCGTGTCGCGCACCAGGGGGCTCTTGCGCACTGCATCACGCACCTGGTAGGCGATCTCGCGGACCTGCGCCTTGTCGGGACCGGTGACGCGGAACTGCACTGGAAAGCCCACCGGCGGGCCAAACTCCAGGCGCGTGACGCGCGCATTGATGTCCGGGAAGGCCTCGTCCTTGGCGAACAACTCCATCAGGCGGGCGCGCACGCGTTCGCGCTGCTCGATGCCAGCGGTCTTGATGACGAACTGGGCGAAGCCGGGGTTCGGCAATTCCGGCTGGATCGACAGGTAGAAGCGCGGCGTGCCGGCGCCGGTGTAGGCGGTGAAGAACTCGATGTCCGGGTCCTTCGCCAAGCGTGCTTCGAGGCGTTTCACCTGGGTGGACGTGGCAGCGAACGACGCGCCTTCGCGCAGGCGGAAGTCCACCAGCAGTTCAGGCCGCGATGCGGTGGGGAAGAACTGCTGCTGCACCAGCAACATGCCGGCACCAGCGACGGCGAAGACCAGCACCGTGATGGCGAGCACCCAGGCCCGGCGATGCACCGCCCAGTCGACGATGCCGCGCAGCCGGCGGTAGACGGGTCGGTCGTAGGGGTCGTGGTGTTTGCCGTGTTGGTGCTGGGTCGCCAGGTTCTTAGGCAACAGCAGCACGCCCAGGTAAGGCGTGAAGATCACGGCCACCAGCCAGGACAGGATCAGCGCCGTTCCAACGACCCAGAAGATGCCGCCCGCATACTGGCCGGCAATCGACTTGGCGAAGCCCACCGGCATGAAGCCCGCGGCCGTGACCAGCGTGCCGGTCAGCATCGGAAACGCGGTGGACGTGTAGGCATAGGTGGCCGCGCGCATGCGATCCCAGCCTTCCTCCAGCTTCACCACCATCATCTCGACGGCGATGATGGCGTCGTCGACCAGCAGGCCCAGCGCGATGATCAAGGCGCCGAGCGAAATGCGGTCGAGGTTCCAGCCGGCGGCGTACATCACACCCGCCACCAGCGCGAGCACCAGCGGCACCGACGCGGCGACCACGATGCCGGTGCGCCAGCCCAGGAACAGGAAAGACACGGCCAGCACGATGGCCAGCGCCTCGAGGAACGAGCGCTCGAACTCCCAGACCGACTCCGCCACCACCCGCGGCTGGTCGGCATACTGCTGGATCTCGACCCCGGCCGGGATCTCCTGCCGGATCTGGGCCAGCCGCTGCTCCAGCGCCTTGCCGAAGTCCAGCACGTTGCCGTTGGCCTGCATGGTCACGCCGATGGCCAGCACCGGCACGCCGTTGTGACGGATGCTGAAGCTGGGCGGGTCCTCATAGCCGGCGTGCACGGTGGCGATGTCGGCCAGTCGCAGCAGCTGACCGCCGACTTCCAGCGTCACCTTGGCAACGTCCGCCGCGCTCTTCAGCTCGCCGTCCACGCGCACCTGCACACGGTCGTGCGTGGCGTCGGCCGAACCGGCGGGCGTCACCAGGTTCTGGCGCGCCAGCGCGTCGAACACCGCCGTCGGCGCGATGCCGAGCGCGGCCAGGCGCCGGGTCGACAACTCCACATACACCCGCTCGGCCTGCTTGCCCAGCACGTCCACCTTGGCGGCACCGGGCACGCTCTGGAGGCGGCGCTTGACGTCCTCGGTGAGCGTCAGCAGTTCGGCCATCGACAGGTCGGGTGCGCTCAATGCATACAGCACGCTGTAGCGGTCGTTGTACTCGTCGTTGAAGAACGGCCCACGCACGCCCTCGGGGAACTCCTGGCGCACGTCACCGATCTTCTTGCGCGCCTGGTACCAGGCGTTTTTAAGCTCTTCCTTGCTGCTGCCGCCCTTCATCCACAGCGTGATGCCGCCGTAGCCCTGGCGCGCGAAGCTGCGCACGTAGTCGAACTGGTCCAGCTCCTGCAGCTTGCGCTCAATGCGGTTGAGCACCTGGTCCTGCACATCCTGCGCGGTGGCGCCCGGCCACACGACGATGGCCGTCATCTGCGGCACGTCGAAGTTCGGATCCTCCAGGCGCCCGAGGCGGCTGAACGACAGGCCGCCAACGATGAGCGTCGCGACGATCAGGAACAGCACCATGGCCCGATGCGTGACGGCCCATTCGGAAAGATTGAAGCGTTTCATGAACTGCTCTTGGCAACAGTGGCCGTGGCGGAGACGGGGGTGCGCTCAATGGCGCGCACGGCGGTGCCCGCGTCGAGCTTCTGAGCGCCCACGCTGACGACCTTGCTGCCCGTGGCCAGTCCCGTGACCTGAACCGTGGCGTCGTCGATGGCCACCACCTTGACCGGTGTGAACACCAGGCCAGAACCCTTGGCGTTCACGGTCCACACGCCGGCCGAGCCGCTGCCCTTGACCAAGGCACTTACTGGCAGCGCCATGGTCGCGGGGCCCGCCTGCGGTGCCGACAGCGTCAACTGCATCGTGCTGCCCAGTGGCAGCGCAACCACGGTTTCGCGCGATTCGGGCGCGGCCGAATAGCGCGCGCGGTAGGTCCGGCCCTGCACACTGGCCTGCGGCGAGAGCTCACGCAGCACCAGACGGACCGGCGTTGTCGCGTCACTCCAGGGCGCTGCCGTGGCGACCAGGCTTCGCGCCCGGCCGACCCAATCCTCGGGCAGTTCGGCGACGATCTCGCGTTCGCCGTCGCGGGCCAGTGACAGCACGGGCTGGCCTTCTGCGACCACCTGGCCGCGCTCGAAGCGCAGGGTCGTGACGACGCCCGCGTA
>NZ_VIDT01000469.1 GCF_006519715.1 Ideonella azotifigens | reverse complement strand
CTGCGCATCAGCGACTCGACCTTCTTCGTCGAGGCACTGCGCTCGCGCGGCCGCACCGTTGGCCGCATGGACGCGCGTGTCACCGGCCCGATGGGCCTGGCCCAACCGCAAGGCATGGAATTCGACCCCGGGTTGGACCCGCTGTGGGGCCCGTTCGCGATGGCCGCGCAGCACTACTTCGGCCAGCTCGGCATGGACAGCAGCCGGCGCTACCACCTGTTCGGCCCCGAGGTCATCAAGGAGTGGAATTTCCTGCGCGGCAGCGCCAAAGGCAACCAGTACGCCTGCACCTCGGTGGAGCTGGCGCGGGTCATGCGCCGGCTGCCGCATCTGCGCGTGCTGGTGGCCAGCGGCATCTACGACCTGGCCACCCCCGTCAGCGCCACCGACTGGTCGCTGGACCAGCTGGACCTGCCCGAGGCCGTGCGCGCCAACCTGCTGCACAAGCGCTATGCCGGTGGCCACATGATGTATTCCCGCGAATCCGAGCTGCAGCAACTGCAGCGTGACCTTGTGGACTGGCTGGCCGCGCTGCCGCAGCGCCAGGCCGCCACCGCCTGAGCCCTGCACAACAAGAACCGGCGCGACGACGACGGTTCATGGCTGCCGCCGCGCCACGGGTGCCGCGTGACAGTCCTGGAGAGAGACAAACATGCCCGTGTTCCGTTGGCTGAGCCTGCGCCAGCTGTTGACCTTGCCCTACGTGGTGCTGGTGCTGCTGCTCACGCTGGTGCTGGGCACCTTGTCCTACCGCGCCGGCCGCATCGCGGTCGACAGCCTGTCCGACCAGTTGCTCACCGAGACCGTGGGCCGCATTTCGCAGGCGGTGGAACTGCACGTGCTGGGCTCCGGCGCGGTGCTGGAAACCGCCTTCCCGCGCGGCATGAGCGCGCCGCCGCGGGTGGCTGACGGGCTGGACGCGTTGCGCACCCGCTTCTGGCTGGCCACATCGGTGCACCCGGAGTTGAACAACTACGTCTACTACGGCGACGAACAAGGCCACTTCTTCGGCCTGCTGCGCGAAGGCGGCGAACAGGCCCAGCTGCGGCTGCGCCTGAAGGGCGAGGGCCCGCGCAGCCTGTACGAGTTCAAGGGCATCCATGGCGCGCTGGGCCCCGCCAAGCCCGAGGAGCGCATCTTCGAGCCGCGCCAGCGCCCCTGGTACCAGGCCGGGCATGACGCGCCCACGGAAACCTGGACCTCGATCTACATCGACTTCCGCACCCGCGAGCTGATCTCCACCCGCGCGCGCCGCGTGCTCGCCGAAGACGGCCACGCCCAAGGCGTGGTCGCCACCGACGTGACGTTGCGCCACCTCAGCGCCTTCGTGCACTCGCTGCCGCTCAGCCCACACGGCATTGCGTTCGTGACCGAGCCCAACGGCAACCTGATCGCCACCTCGCGCGGCGACTATCTGCGCAATGGCGCCGATGGCCAGCCCGTTCGCCTGAATGCCGCAGACAGCAGCGACGGCCTGCTCAAGGCCAGCCACGCCGCCGTGCAGGCGCTGCTGCAAAGCCCGGAAGACGCGGGGGCCACGCGGGCGATGCGCATCGACGGGCCGGACGGCGACTCGGTGCAACTGGCGCATGCGCGCATCCGCGACGCGGCGGGGCTGGACTGGCTGATCGTCGTTGCCGTGCCGCGTAGCGACTTCCTGCAGCGCGTCAGCGACAACGCAATGCAAAGCCTGTTGCTGGGCCTGCTGGCTGCGGTGGCCGTGGTGGCCATCGGCCTGCTGAGCCTGGAAGTGCTGTCACGCGACCTGAAGCAGATCGCCACTGCCGCCCGCCAGGTCGGCGAAGGCCGCTTCGACCCGACGCTGGACGTGCAGCGGCAGGACGAGATCGGCGACCTGGCGCGCAGCTTCAGCGCGATGACCCAGCGACTGGCGACCGACCGGCTCACCGGCCTGGCCAGCCGCGAGGCCATGCTGCGTCGAATCGAAGACCGCCTGGCCCACCACCGCCGCTCCGGCGACCACCAGCCCTTCGCGCTGCTGTTCCTCGACGTCAACGGCTTCAAGGCCATCAACGACAACCACGGCCACGCGGTGGGCGACAAGGTGCTGGTCGAACTCGGCGAACGCATGCGCGGCGCACTGCGCGAGGAAGACAGCGTGGCCCGCCTGGCCGGCGATGAATTCCTGGTGCTGCTGGAGCTCAATGAACCCGGCGAAGGCACAGACCCCGAAGCCGCTCTCGCGCCGGTGCTTGCGAAGCTGAAAGCCGCCTTCGCCAAACCGCTGGACAGCCTCGCCGGCCTGCCCGCGACGGAAGATGAGGGCCTGGAGGTGGCGATTGGCGTGGCCCTCTACCCGGAGCATGGCGATGACGTCACCACGCTGCTGGCCCAGGCAGATGCCGACATGTACCGCCGCAAGCCGAGGCGGCGGTGATGTCAGGTTTCTGACGCCAACTGCTGCAACTCCACCAGCCGCCGGTAGAGCCCGCCCTCGATCTGCATGAGCGCATCGTGCGGTCCCAGTTCGGCCACATGGCCGTGGCTCAGCACCAGGATGCGGTCGGCGTCGCGGATGGTGGAGAGGCGGTGGGCGATGGAGATGATGGTGAGCTTGCCGTGCAGCTTGGCGAGGGCTTGCTGCACGACCTGTTCGGTGCCGGTGTCGATGTGCGAGGTGGCTTCGTCCAGCAGCAGGATCTTGGGCTGTCCGGCCAGCGCGCGGGCAATCGCCAGCAGCTGTTTCTCGCCAACGGCCAGGCGCGCGCCGCCTTCGCCGAGCGGTGTGTCGTAGCCGTTCTCCAGCCGTCCGATGAAGCCTGCGGCGCCGGCGGATTCGGCGGCGGTGTGGATCTGCGCTTCGCTCAAGTCGCGGCCCATCGCGATGTTTTCGCGCACGCTGGCGGCGAGCAGGAATGGCTCCTGCGGCACCAGGCCGACGGCGTCGCGGAAGGCGGCTTCGTCCAGCTCGGCAATGGGCTGGCCGTCGACCAGCAACTGGCCGCTGTTCTCGGCAATTGGGTAGAAGCGCAGCAAAAGGGACAGCAGGCTGGTCTTGCCGCTGCCGGTGGGGCCGACGATGCCGAGGAACTCGCCGGGCTTCACATCCAGGTTCACGTCCCGCAGCACCGGCACGCCGTTCTTGTAGGCGAAGTTCAGGTTTTGCAGCGTGACGGCACCGGCCATGACGCGGCCCTTGGCCTGCGGCCGCGGCGCCTCGGCTTCGTCCAGCAGCGTGTTGACCCGCGCCGCTGCCACGACGGCCTGCTGCAGCTGCGAGAACTGCATGGTCAGCTGGATCAGCGGCTCGACCACGCGGCCGATGTAGCTGACAAACGCGTACAGCACGCCGACCTCGACCGCGCTCAACTGGCCGCCGCTCTCGCGCATCCCGAAGACCGCGATGACAACCGCGAGCATCGCCACGTTCAGCAGGTCCAGCGCCGGCCGCAGCAGCCATGCATTGGCCCGAAGCTCGACCTGGCGCGAAGCGTAGTGCGCCTCGTTGACGCTGGCGTAGCGCTTGCCGTAGGTGGCCGCGGCGCCGGTGGCCTGCAGCACGGCCATGCCGGCGATGGACTCCGCCGTCTGCGCATTCAGCGTGCTGCGCAGCTCGCGCGTACGGCCCACGGCCGGTGCCGAGAGGCGTTGGTAGAGGAACACGATGCCGAACACGGCAGGCACCAGCGCCGCGACGATCAGCATCAGCCGCCAGTCCAGGAAGGTCATGGTGACCAGCAAGGTGGTCAGCATGATGAGCGAGTCCAGCATCACGAACAGCACCTGCACATAGAGCTGCTTGACGGCCTCGGTGTCGTTGGTCACGCGGCTGACGAGCTGGCCGGTGATGGCGCTGTCGAAGAAGCTCATCGGCAGCCGCAGCACATGGCCGTAGACCGACTCGCGGATGCGCCGCACCGACTGCATGGCCACCGATGCCAGCCGGCACAGCTGGTGGTAGCGCAGCAGGCTGGCCGTGCAACCGGCAATCAGCGCGCCGGCCAGCAGGCCGAGCATGGCGCCCACCTGCGGGTTGTGCGGCAGCAGGTAGCGGTCGATGAAGGCCTTGCCCATGACCGGGCCGAGTGCGTCCAGCCCGGCGGCCAGCACCAGCCAGAACAGGCCCACCCGCACGGTGGCGACGTCCGGCTGCACGGCACGCCACAGCAGCGCAGCGGCGCGTTTCACCGGCACGCCCTGGGGCTTCTTGTGCGCGTCGTCCACAGGCGCCTCAGTCGTCGTGCTCAAACGAAGTCTCCAGTTGCTGCACCCGCCATTGATGCGCGTACCAGCTGGCGTCCACGCCGCGGGCCAGCAGTTGTTCGTGGCTGCCGAGTTCGGTCAACCGGCCTTGCTTGAGCACGGCGATCTGGTCTGCGTCCGCCAGGGCCGAAAGCCGGTGGCTGACGACGATGACCGTGCGGCCGCGGCGCTGCTCGCGCAGGTGCTGCAGGATGCGGTGCTCGGTCTCGGTGTCCACGGCGGAGAGC
>NZ_VIDT01000468.1 GCF_006519715.1 Ideonella azotifigens | reverse complement strand
TGGGTTGGCGCCCGTTGGGGTGCGCTGCCACAGGGCCGATCCGGCCCGTTCCCGTCCAGCACCGCGCCGGCACCCGGCGCGCCGGAGGCTTCACACCATGAATGCACCTGAAAAACTGCCCGGCCTCGATTCGGCACAACTGAATCGGTTCGTCACCGAGGCCTGGAGCGAGCGCATCGTTCCGAACCTGGTCGACTACATCGCAGTGCCGGCCAAGAGCCCGATGTTCGACCCCGACTGGGCCGCGCACGGCCTGATCGACCGCGTGGTGCGCGACGCCGCGGCCTGGGTCGAGGGCCGCAAGGTGCCGGGGCTGAAGCTGGAGGTCATCCGCGGCGAAGGCCGCACGCCGGTGATCTTCTTCGAGGTCGAGTCGACCAAGCCCGGTAGCACGCAGACGGTGCTGATGTACGGCCACCTGGACAAGCAGCCCGAGTTCAACGGCTGGCGCTCGGACCTGGGCCCGTGGACGCCCAAGCTGGAGGACGGCAAGCTCTATGGCCGCGGCGGCGCGGACGATGGTTACGCGGTCTATGCCGCAGTCAGCGCGATCGAGGCGCTGAAGGCGCAGCATGCGCCGCACCCGCGCATCGTCGGCCTGATCGAGAGCTGCGAGGAATCCGGCTCGTTCGACCTGCCGTTGTACCTGGAACAGCTGAAGGACAGGCTGGGCGACGTGAGCCTGGTGGTCTGCCTGGATTCGGGCGCCGGCAATTACGACCAGCTGTGGCTGACGACCAGCCTGCGCGGCAACATCACCGGCGCGCTGAAGGTCGAGATCCTGACCGAGGGCATCCACTCGGGCGACGCCAGCGGGCTGGTGCCGTCGAGCTTCCGCATCATGCGGCAGGTGCTGGACCGGCTGGAAGATTCCGCCACCGGCCGGCTGCTGCCGCCGGTCTTCCACTGCGAAGTGCCGGCCTCGCGCGTGGCGCAGGCCCAGGCCACGGCCGACATCCTCGGCGACGAGGTCTGGAAGCGCTACCCCTGGGCCTGCGGCGCCGACGGCGGCGCGACCTTGCCCACCACCACCGACCCGGTGCAGGCGCTGCTGAACCGCACCTGGCGGCCCACGCTGTCGGTCACTGGCGTGGAAGGCATGCCGTCGCTGGAAAACGCCGGCAACGTGCTGCGGCCCTACACCGCGTTCAAGCTCTCGCTGCGGCTGCCGCCGCTGGTGCAGGGCCACGAGGCGGCGGTGCAGCTGAAGGCGCTGCTGGAAGACAACGCGCCCTACAACGCCAAGGTCACCTTCGTGCCGGATGGCCGCGTGGGCCAATGGGGGGCGACCGGCTGGGACGCGCCTGAACTCTCGCCGTGGCTGGAGACGGCGATGGACCAGTCCTCGCGCAGGCACTTCGGCGCACCGCTGGGCTACATCGGCCAGGGTGGCACCATCCCGCTGATGAGCCTGCTGCAGCAGGGCTTCCCGAAGGCGCAGATGATGGTTTGCGGCGTGCTGGGTCCGAAGAGCAATGCGCACGGGCCCAACGAGTTCCTGCACATTGGCTACGGCACACGGCTGACGGCGGCGGTGGCCGAGGTCATCGCGGCCCATCCCTGAACGTGGCCGTCAAGGGCAGCTGCCGGCTCAGGACGTGAAAAAGCGGGCCTCAAGCCCGCTTTGGTTCTGGCGTGTCTGGCAGACCTGGCCCTCGGGGACCAAGCTGCCGTTGCCCCGCGCTCACTGGGCGCTGGTCTTGGTTTCGGTGTCGGGGGTCTTGGTGGTCGCCGGGGTGCTGGCAGCAAACGCGGTGGGCGCCTGGACGCGGACGCGACGCGGGGTCTGCATGACTTCCTGGTCGGCGAAGTTCATTTCGCCATTGGCGCGGGCCTGGGCCAGTTCGGCCAGCACTTCGGCACGGGTACGCGGCTGGTCGGCCTTGTCGGCGGCCTGGGCCACGTTCAGGGTGGCGACAGATGCCAGCAGCAGGCCGGCAACCATGGAAGCGGAGGAGAAGCGGGTCATCTGAGTTCCTTTCGTTTCGGCCCAGGGTTAGTGCCGATAGGGTTGAACTGTAGAGATTTGGATCGAAGGAATAAATAAGGTTTGCGCACACGCAGTGTTCTCGTTTCGCAAACAATCGAAACGGCGCTGCCGGTCCCTCAGTCTTTGAATTCCTGGAGTGCTTGCATGCCCACCTTGCGCGCCATGCGGGTGTTTGCCCGTGTCGTCGACGAAGGCAGCCTGGCTGCCGCGGCCCGCGCGCTGGACCTGGCACCGGCCGTCGTGACCCGGCTGATTTCTGAGCTGGAGACGCACCTTGACGCCCGGCTGCTGAACCGCACCACGCGCCGGTTGTCGTTGACCGAAACCGGCGAGGCTTACCTGGAGCGGGTGCGGCAGATCCTGGCCGACATCGACGAAGCCGAGGCCATGACTTCGGCTTCGGTGCACGAGCCGCGCGGCCATGTGCGGCTGCTGACCGCGCCGGCCTTCGCCGTGCACCAGATCGCCAAGCTGCTGCCGCGCTTCCATGCGCTGTACCCGCACGTGACGCTGGAGATCACCGCACCCGGCGCGGTAGAGGCGGTCGACGAGAGCTTTGACCTGACGCTGGTGCACACCCGCAAGCCGCTGGACGGCCAGTTCGTGGCCCGCCGGCTGGCGCGCACCGAGGTGATCTGCTGCGCCTCGCCCGAGTACCTGGACAAACGCGGCCGGCCGCAGCACCCGGCCGAGTTCAAGCAGCACGACATGCTGATCCCGCCGGCTTCAGAGGTGACACGCGGCGTCACCTTCTACCGATGCGGCGCGAAGGAGGGCGACGCCGGGCCGGACGTGGTCCACATGGTGCCGCGCCGCGGCGTGTTGAGCACCCTGCATGTGGACGCCAACTACGCCGCTGCGCTGGCTGGCCTGGGCATTGCCGGCCTGCCGTCCTTCGTGGCCGAAGACGCGCTGATGGAGCATGCGCTGGAGCGTGTCATCCCCGAATGGCGGCTCTACAGCCAGACGCTGTGGCTGTGCATGCCCACGCGCCATCACCTGCCGGCCCGCACCCGCGCGCTGCGCGATTTCCTGGTCGAGGCATTTGGCGGCGAGGACCGGGACCCGTGGCTGGCCGCAGCCGGTTGCGAGACACGCCCGTTTGCGGCCGACTGCGTCAAGGCACTTGAAACCGTGGCTGACGCGAGCTCAGCGCCCGCAGGGCCGCCCCAAGGGCGCTGAGCCAACCCGCTCGGCGGGTGGTCTCGCGTACCCGCGAGGCCGGGGGTGCGCCATGTCAAAAGGTGTAGCCGGTGCTCAGCTTGGCCTGTTGCATCGGCTCGATCAGCGCGAGCAGCGGCTTCAGCGGCTGGTAGCGCAGCGCCACTTTGTTCGCGTAGGCAAAGAAGCGTGGCAGGTCTTCGCTGTAGCGCGGTTTGCCGTCGCGGTGCTTCAGGCGACAGAAGATGCCCAGGATCTTCAGGTGGCGCTGCAGGCCCATCCATTCGAGCTGGCGCCAGAACTCGCCAAAGTCCTCGTCCACCGGCAGCCCGGCCTTGCGCGCGGCCTGCCAGTAGCGCACGGCCCAATCCAGTTCCTGCTCTTCGTCCCAGGACAGGAAGGCATCGCGCAGCAGCGAGGCCACGTCGTAGCTGATGGGGCCGCGCACGGCGTCCTGGAAGTCCAGGATGGCCGGGTTCGGGTCGGCCACCATCAGGTTGCGCGGCATCCAGTCGCGGTGCACCGCCACGGTGGGCTGCGCCAGCGCGCTGGCCACCAGCCGGTCGCACACCAACTGCCAGCGGGCGTGTTGCTCGGCTGTCCAGGTGATGCCGAATTCGCGCTGCACGCACCATTCGGGGAACAGCGCCAGCTCGCGGCGCAGCAGCGCGTCGTCGTACGGCGGCAACGGTGTCGCGTCGACATGGCCCTGCCACTGCACCAGCGCACGGATCGCGTCGCGCATCAGCTTGTCGGCCTGGGCACAGTCCTCGGCCTGCAGGGCGTCGAGGTACAGCGTGCGGCCCAGGTCGCTGAGCAACAGGAAACCTTGTTCGGCGTCGCAGGCCAGCACCTGCGGGCCGTGCAGTCCCGCCTGCTGGATCAGCCCGGCAACCTGCACAAACGGCGCCACATCTTCCAGCGGCGGCGGCGCGTCCATCACGATCAGGGTGGAAAGCGGCATGCCGGCCGGCTGTGCCTGGATGCGGAAATAGCGCCGGAAGCTGGCGTCGGCCGAGGCGGCCTCCAGGCTGGCCACTTGCAGGCCGTGCGAGGCCACCAGCGGCTGTAGCCATTGCTCGAAGGCCAGGCGTCGGCCTGCATTGCCCCAGGCGATGCGGGCGGGGCATTGCACGGGGGCCACGGGGGGCGAAGCGGGGGCGGGAGGTTCAGGTGTCATCAGGGCATGCCGGCTGGCCACGGCCTGCCGCGGCAGGGTTCACACCTTGGCGCCTTCGCCTGGAAGGGCTTCGGTGCGGGCCGCTTGGGGCGGCCGGGCAGGGCTCATGGATAATCTTCATTCT
>NZ_VIDT01000467.1 GCF_006519715.1 Ideonella azotifigens | reverse complement strand
CGCGGCCGGCAGCGCGGTGAGCATCGTCGAGTACCACGGCCTGGCCCACGGTTTCGTCAGCATGGGCGGCGGCGTCGCCGCGGCGCGGCTGGCGCAGTTGCAGCTGGCAGCAGCGCTGCGGCAGGCATTGCCCTAAAGCGCCAGCACCAGGCAGGCCGATTTCGAGCGCGAGCAGCAGATCAGCATCTGGTCGTTGGCGGCCTGCTCTTCGGGTGTCAGGTAAGCGTCGCGGTGGTCCGGCAGGCCGGACTTGACGCCGGTCAGGCAGGTGCCGCAGACCCCTTGCTCGCACGAGACCATCACTGGCACGCCCGCGGCTGTCAGGGCCTGCGCAATGCTCTGCCCCTTGGGCACCTGCACCACCCGGCCGCTGCTGGCCAGTTCAACCTCGAAGCCGGCATCGCTGTCGCGCGGGCCGGCATCGGCGCTGAAGAACTCGCAGTGCAGCTGGGCCTCGGGCCAGCCTTGCGATCGTGCGGTGCCCAGCACCGCGTCGATGAAGCCCTTGGGTCCGCAGACGTAGAGGTGGGTGCCCGGCGGCTGCCCGGCCAGCAAGGCCGGCAGCTGCAGCCGTTGCGCCGGCGCTTCGTCGTCGAAATGCAGCGCAACCTGGGCCGCATGTCGTGCGCTGTCCAGCCGGTCGAGGAAGGCCGCGCGGCTGCGTGAACGGGCACAGTAGTGCAGCGCGAAGGCTTCGCCTGTGGCCGCCAGATGTTCGGCCATGGCCAGCATGGGCGTGATGCCGATGCCGCCGGCCAGCAGCAGGCTGTGGCTGGCCTGCGGCGCCAGCGGGAAGTGATTCCTGGGCGCGCTGATGCTCAGCAACTGGCCTTCGTGCACATCATCGTGCAGGGTGCGTGAACCGCCGCGCGAGCTGGCCTCGCGCAGCACGCCGATCTGGTAGCGGTGGGTTTCGCCCGGTGCGTTGCAAAGCGAATACTGGCGCACCAATGCGCTGGCGCCGGCCGGGGCCAGGTGCACGTCGATGTGGGCGCCCGCGCCGAAGGCCGGCAGCGTGCCGCCGTCCAAGGGCACCAGGTCGAAGGCGCAGATGTCGGCCGCCACGGCTTGCTTGCGGGCCACCCTGACGTGCAGCAGCGGCAGATCCGGGGTTTTCATCGCGGCGCTCATCAGGCTGCGTTGGCCGGCTGGCCGGCCGCGGCCTGGGCCTGCTCGGCGGCCAATAGTCGTTCGATGACCCGGCGCGACTGCACGCCGCCGGCGTCGATGTTGAGCATCAGCAGCTTGCGCTCGGGCCAGCGCAGCAGGTTGGACTGCTGGCGCTCCAGGATTTCCTGGTCTTCGGCAAAGATGCGGCCCTGGCCCTCGCGCACCTGCGCAGTCAGTGCCTTGTCGTCAGGCCGGAAGTGGCGGGCCATGCCCCAGAAATACCAGTGCGAGTGATCGGTTTCGGGTGTGATGAAGTCCACCACGATGCTGGAGGCCTTGCAGTCGTCCGGCGCGTCGTAGCCGCCGCGGCCGGCCAGCGCCACGCCGACCTCGATCATCACGTGCGAGGGCGGCGTGAAGTGGCAGATCTGCCAACGGTCCACCGGTTGATCGTCGGGCAGTCCATTGGACCGCAGCGCCATCTTCCAGAAGGGCGGGGCTTCGATGCCGTGCATGAATCGGCTGGTGATGACCTCGTCGCCTTCGACCCGGGTGGTGCAGGGCGACTCGTCGATCTCCTTCTGGCCGATGCTGGTGGCATGCACATAGGTTTCGTGCGTCAGGTCCATCAGGTTGTCGATCATCAGCCGGTATTCGCAGCCGATGCGATAGAGCCCGCCGCCGTAAGCCCAGCCTGGATCTTCCGCCCAGTGCAGGCGATGGATCTTCGCCGGGTCGGCCTGCGCGGGATCGCCAGGCCAGATCCAGACGAAGCCGTGGCGCTCGGCCACGGGGAAGCTGCGGATCGCCGGGAAGCCGCGCACCCGCTGGCCCGGCATGGCCACGGTCTTGCCATCGCAGCCCATCTCCAGTCCGTGGTAGCCGCAGACCAGCTTGCCTTCGCAGACCCGGCCCAGCGACAGCGGCGCCCCGCGATGTGGGCAGAAGTCCTCCAGCGCATGCACCTGGCCTTGCTCGCCACGATAGAACACCAGGCGCTGGTTGCAGATCGTGCGGCCCAGCGGCTGCCCGGCCAGCTCGGCCGAGGTGGCGGCCACATACCAGGCGTTTTGAGGGAACATGGCGGTCTCCTGTTCAATTGGATCCATTCGAATGGATCCAATTGTGCAGAAACGATGGGTTGACAGCAAGGTAAAAGGCTTTCGATGGATCCAATTGAGACTCGGGATTTACCCTCGGGTGGCGCGCCCAGCGTGGTGGCCTCGCTGCGCCAACTGATCATGGCGGGGCGCTATGCCGCCGGCACGCGTCTGGCCGAGGTGGCGGTGGCCGAGCTGCTGGGGGTCTCACGCACGCCCGTGCGCCTGGCCTTCCGCACGCTGGCGCAGGAGGGCTTGCTGCAGCCTGCGGGCAAGCGGGGTTTTGTCGTGCGGGCGTTTTCGGAAGCCGACGTGCTGTGCGGCATCGAGGTGCGCGGGGTGCTGGAAGGGCTGGCGGCGCGCCGCCTGGCCGAGCGGGGATTGGATCCCGTCACCCGCGCGACGCTGGAGGCCTGCCTGGCCGAGGGCGAGGCGGTGCTGGCTGGCGGCACGCTGGGCGAGCCCGAGATCGACCGCTGGTCCCGTCTCAACGAGCGCTTCCATGGCGCCATCGTGCATGCCGTCGGCAGTCAGGTGATTGCCGATGCAATTGCCCGCAACAACCACCTGCCGTTTGCCTCGGCCGACTCCATCGTCATCGATCGCTCGGCGCTGGCCGGCGAATACGAAAAGATCCGCCTGGCACAGGTGCACCACCGCTTGATCGTGGATGCGCTGGCGCGCGGCGAGTCGGCCCGGGCGGAGATGCTGATGCGCGAGCATGCCTACGTCGGCCTGCGGTATGCGCCACTGTTCGGCCTGCAGGGCGCCTCGGCTGCGTGAGCTTGCTGAAATGCGCTGCCATCATCGAGTGTGAGGATTACCGAACCCTCCAAAGGGGGATGGTTCGCAACAGGTCTTACAGGCAAAGTACAAACATCGCTGTCAACCGCGAATAAGCGTGATCAGGGAAGGTCGCACTGAGTCAGGCCGGTCAGGTTTCTGACCGGCCTATTTTTTCGCCCGGCTTTTTCGTTCACCAGCCCAGCGGTGCTGCCCAGCCGGTGTAGGCCTTGGGCAGCGGCGGTGCATAGTCGCCCACCGCGCTGGTCTTCAAACCCAGGCCATGCAGCGCCTGCGCCAGTTGCACTGCGGCGGCCACGCCGTCGATCACCGGCACGCCCAGCTTCTGCTGCAGCGCGGCGCACAAGCCCGCCATGCCGGCGCAGCCCAGCACGATGGCGCCGCTGCGGTCGCGTGCCAGCGCCTGGCGGGCACAGTCCTCGATCTGCGCCATGCTGCCCAGGCCGCCGTCTTCCAGCGCCAGCACCGGGATGTCGGTGCCGTGCACGCCGCGGCAGCGCCGCTCGAAGCCGTATTTGTGCAGCAGGTGTTCGGCGATCACGCAGGTGCGGGTCATCGTCGTCACGACAGAGAAGCCGGTCGAGATCATCGACGCGATATGGAAGGCCGCCTCGGCAATGCCCAGCACCGGCGCACGCGTGGCCTCGCGTGCGGCGTCCAGGCCCGGGTCGCCAAAGCAGGCGATGACCGCGGCGTCGATGCGGTCGCCGGCCAGGCGCATCTGCTCGGCCACGCCGGCCGCGGCAATCGCCTCGTCGAAGAAGCCTTCGATGGACGCCGGGCCGAAGCTGGGCTGCACCGCCAGCACCTCGGTGCCTGGCGAAGCGGCAGCGCGCGCGGCCTCGGCAATGTTCGCGGTCATCGCCGCGGTGGTGTTCGGATTGATCAGCAGCAGCTTCATGGTGGTGCGATTTTGCATACAAAATGAGGGCGACGCACCAAACCGGCTGGCGCTGGTGCGGGCCGGGCCGTGGCCCTTGTCTCACTGCCCTGGTGCAGCAAGACATGGGCCGGGCGGTGCACAAGCTGGCACACGCATTGCATACAAAGTGGCACATGAATGCACGCACCGACTTGGAACTCGTGGGCCTTGTCAAACACTACGGCGATGCCGTGGCGGTGGCAGGCATCGACCTCAAGATTGCCGGCGGTGCCTACTGCTGCCTGCTCGGGCCCTCGGGTTGTGGCAAGACCTCGACGCTGCGCATGATCGCCGGCCACGAGCTGCCGACCGAAGGCAGCGTGCTGCTGGCCGGCCGTGAAATCACCGAGCTCTCGCCGGCCGAACGCGGCACCGCGATGATGTTCCAGAGCTACGCGCTGTTCCCGCACCTCACGGTGCTGCAGAACGTGGCCTTCAGCGCGCAGATGAAAGGCGTGGCCAAGGCCGAGCGCGAGGCCAAGGCCGGGCAGTTGCTGGAACTGGTGGCGATGACGCCTTACGCCCAGCGACTGCCCGCCGCG
>NZ_VIDT01000466.1 GCF_006519715.1 Ideonella azotifigens | reverse complement strand
CTGAAGCAGCTGCCCTGACCAGGCTTGCTGTGCAGCGTCATCGTGCCGCCCAGGCGCTGCGTCAGTTCACGCGAGATCGACAGGCCCAGCCCGGTGCCACCGAACTGGCGGCTGGTCGAACCATCGGCCTGGCGGAAGGCCTCGAAGATCACCTCGTGCTTGTCGACCGGAATGCCCACCCCGGTGTCGCGCACCTCGAAGCGCACCGCGCCACCGGCCAGCGGCTTCAGCGCCAGCGTCACCTTGCCGCTGACGGTGAACTTCACCGCATTGGCCAGCAGGTTCTTCAGCACCTGCTGCAGGCGCCGGCTGTCGCTGAAGATGTGCTCGGGCAGGCCCTGGTCCAGCACCACCTCGAAGCCCAGGCCCTTCTTCTCGGCCAGCGCGGCAAACACCGTCTGCAGCCGCGTGGCCAGCTCCTGCAGCGGCACGCGCTCGCGCTGCAGGTCGGCATGGCCGGCCTCGATCTTGGACAGGTCCAGCACGTCGTTGATCAAGGCCAGCAGGTCGTTGTTGGCATCGAAGATCGCGCGGGCGAAGCGCACCTGCTCTTCGCTGAGCCGGCCGTCCTTGTTGGCCGCCAGCAGCTGCGAGAGGATCAGCGAGCTGTTCAGCGGCGTGCGCAGCTCGTGCGACATGTTGGCCAGGAACTCGGACTTGTAGCGGCTGGCCGCTTCCAGCGCCTCGGCATTCGCCTGCAGCGCCGCCTGCGACTGCAACAGTTCCTGCTGCTTGTCGGCCATGGCCCGCGCGTGCAGCGCCAGCTGGCCGTTGACGCGCTCCAGCTCGGTCTGCTGCGTCTCCAGCTCGGCCTGCGACTCGCGCATGATGCGGCCCTGCTCTTCAAGTTCCTCGTTCGACACGCGCAGCTCTTCCTGCTGGGCCTGCAGTTCCTCGGCCTGGCGCTGGGTTTCCTCCAGCATGGCCTGGCGCTCCAGCCGGTAGGCGGCGCCGCGCAAGGCCAGGCCGACCACTTCGCTGATGCCGCGCGCCAGTTCCTCGCAGAGTGCCAGGTCCAGCTTCGCGCGCGCCACGCCGAGTTCGATCACGCCGACGTTGCGGCCCTCGGCATGCAGCGGCATCAGCAGCAGGTGCTCCGGCAGGCTGCGGCCCAGGGCGGACTGCAGCCCCAGGTGGCCCTGCGGCGCCGGGCTCAGTGCATTGAATCGGTCCTGGCGTGCGGCCTCGCCGAGCAGGCCGTCCTGCAGCGTGAGCGTCGCCGGCAGCGTGGCCAGGTCAGCCGCGTGGCTGCCAAAGCGCCGCAGCCTATCACCGTCACGCCGATAGGCCGCCGCCACCGAAGGTGTCAGCCAGCCACACAGCATCGCGCAGCTGACCTCGCCCACCTGCTCTATCGTCAGCTCGCCGGCCAGGCGCTGCGCCAGTGCCGATTCCGCCTGCTGCAGCCACAGCTGCCGGCGAATGGCTTCGCGCTGGCCCAGCACCTTGGAGATCACCACCGCCATCACGATGAAGGCGGTCGATCCCATGCTGCGGTTCACATACAGCAGGAACGGCGAGGCCAGGCCCGGTGGCGACCACTGCATGCCAAGGAACGTGAAAACAATGGCCAGCGCCAGCAGCAGGTAGGGCACCCAGCGCCGCCGCTGCAGCAGCGAGAGCGACAGCGGCAGCAGGTACAGCACCCATTCGGCAAATCCAAGCGGCGTCAGGATGTCGACGACCAGCAGGCCCACCTCGAACAGCAGCGCAGCGGCCAGTACCAGGTGATCGCGGCGGTCTACGGTTTGGTACGACGAAAACGGCATGTAGGCAGGCAGCAGGCAGGGGCGATGCAGAGGAATTTTTGCCGACGGTCCACGCGAAGTCTGTAGGCCGGAGCCTACATGTCGCCGCGGCGGCCACCGGTGGCAGGACCATGCGGCTCAGCGTGACACTGCGATCACGCCAAAGGACCGGCTCATCACCTGATACCCCAACGGGTGATGAAGCAGCGGGCCACGGCAAGGACAGAAGGCGGGATGTGTGGCAACTGCATGGACCCGGGCCGACCCGGGTTCACCCGCCTGCAGAGCAACCAACCTCATCTAAGGACAACATCATGAAAACTTCCAAGCTGCTGAGCCAATCCCTTGTGGCCATTGCTGCGGTCTGCTGCCTGGGCGCCGCCCAGGCCAACAACTTCAGCAAGAGCGCCTACGACGGCGCCAAGAAGGACATCGAGACGACCTACAAGGCAGAAAAGGACAGCTGCGACAAGCTGTCGGCCAATGCCAAGGACATCTGCGTCGAGCAGGCCAAGGCCAACGAGAAGGTCGCCAAGGCCCGTCTCGAATACAACTACACCGGCAAGCCGACCGACGAAGCGAAGCTGACCGAAGCGCAGTACGACGGCCGCTACGACGTGGCCAAGGAAAAGTGCGATGACCTGTCGGGCAACGCCAAGGACGTGTGCGTCAAGGAAGCCAAGGCTGCGCATGACTCCGCCAAGGCCGACCTGAAGGCGCACAAGAAGATCGTCAATGCCGAGCAGGACGCGATCGACACCAAGATGACCGCTGAATACAAGGTCGCCAAGGAAAAGTGCGACGGCCTGTCGGGCGACGCCAAGGACACCTGCGTGGCCTCGGCCAAGGCCCGCTACAACCAGAGCTGGTGAACTGACAAGGTCATGCCCCCGGCCTGACCTTCACCCGCAACAAGGCGCCGCTTCCACGGCGCCTTTTTCATGGCCCGTCGGGCTTCAGGCCGCGAGCCAGTGCCAGGCGGCGCTGTAGCAGGCCAGCAGAACCGCGGCAATGCCGAGGTTCACCAGCAGCGGCCGAAGGCCGGTGCGCAGGTCCAGCCCCATGCGGGCGCCCAGGCTGAACCACCAGACCATCACCAGCAGCGCGCCGACCTCGTCGGCGCCCACCTGCGGGTTGGCCTGCACCATTGCGGCCACGCCGCACAGCCACAAGCCCAGGCCGATCACCGAGGCTTCGGTGAAGGCCTTGAAAGTCGGCTTGCGCCATTGAACGCCAAGGATCTGCATGGGCGGGATCTTAGCGACGGCCCGCCCATCGCAAGCCCGGAACACCGGCGTCATCCCGGGTCTTTCGGGGCATTTGCGGCACACCGCCTCTGCAAGTGGCCGGTGGTGCATGCATGCCCCTCGCCGAGGCGGCAAGGGGCGGCTGACGCTTCAGCTTGGTGCCTTGCCCTGCGCTTTTTGGCGCCGAGGCCTGGCACATCGCTTGCATGCCCGTCTGCCCGAGAGGGACGGCCGAGACAGCGCCGTTCTTTGAATGGTGGCTAGGGTTCCGATCGCTTCGGCGGTGTCTGGTCCGAGAGCTGCCGGCGGGCCGCAAGGCACGTTACACGGCGGGACAAAAACCCGGGAGGCGGCTTCGTCAGAGGTCCCTCTCGCCATTCGTCCCTACAACGCCGGAGTGCCCCGCCCATGTCTTCCGTTGCCCAATTTCCCGTCCTTGTCGCCGCTCGTTCGGCGCTGCGCCGCGCCACCTTTGCAGTGGCCCTGCTGGTCTGCACGGCCGCTGCCGTTTCGCCCCAAGCGGCGCAAGCCGAGGTCAAGGTCGGGCTGTCCGACTGGCCAGGCTGGGTGGCCTGGTACATCGCCGACCAAAAGGGGTACTTCAAGAAATACGGCGCCGATGTGAAGCTGGTCTGGTTCGCCAACTACACCGACTCGATCTCCGCCCTCTCCTCCGGCCAGCTGGACGCCAACAGCCAGACCTGGAGCGACACCCTGGGCCCGCTGGCCAAGGGCATCAAGCTCAAGGCCGTGCTGGTCAACGACAACTCGGCCGGCAATGACGCGCTGATGGTCTCGCCCAAGATCAAGGGCTATCCCGACCTGAAGGGCAAGAGCATCGCGCTGGAGCAGTACAGCATCTCGCACTTCGTGCTTGCCACCGCGCTGGCCAAGAACGGCATGAAGCCGGCTGACGTGAAGATCGTCAACCTGCCGGCCGGCGACGCCGCAGCGGCCTTCCTGGCCGGGCGCGTGGACGCCGCCGTGGTCTGGAACCCGTGGGTCAACCAGATCCAGCAATCCGGCAAGGGCCGCGCCCTGTTCACCTCCAAGGACATGCCTGGCCTGGTGCCGGACCTGCTGGTGGCGCAGGAGAAGGCCATCGCCTCCAAGCGCAAGGAGTTCGTCGGCATGATCCGCGCGTGGTTCGAGGTGGAGAAGTTCGTGCGCGAGCAACCGGCCGAAGCCGCCAAGATCATGGCCAAGGTCGTCAGCATGAAGCCCGACGAATACCAGGTCTTCCTGCCCGGCACCCGCTTCTTCGATGCCGCCACCAACAAGGCCGCCTTCGACGCGAAGAACCCGCAGTCGCTGGTCGCCGTGGCACCCACCATCGCCGCCTTCCTCACCGAGCACAAGCTGATCGACGGCAAGCCCGACGCCGCCGCCGGCGTGGACGGCACGCTGCTGCAGGAGGCCCTGGGCACAGCCACCGCGGCCAAGTAAGGGGCCGCCGTGTCACAGCTTCTGCAGATCCGGCAGGC